>JBDUBL010000045.1:0-19313 GCA_040004125.1 Actinomycetota bacterium | reverse complement strand
ACCTCGATCGCGCCGTTGCAGCCGAGCCCGAGGCCCCAGACCTCGTCGTCGTCGGCGGTCAGGTCCCAGCCCGCGAGACGCGCGGTGCCTTCCTGCATGACGACGCGGGCCATGTCGGCAACGTCGCCTTCGAGGCAGCCGCCGCTGATGTTGCCGATCGGCGCACCGTCCTCGGGAACCAGCAATCGTGCGCCCGGTCGCCGATAGGTCGACCCGCGCACCGCCACGATCGTCGCCAGGGCCATCCGCTGTCCTTGCGCATTAAGAGCCTCGATGGCCTCGAGGACGTCGGCGATCTCACTCATGACTCGATGGTAGCCCGGGAATCCGGTCTCCGGAGGGGCTCAGGCTGGGGCCCCGACGGGCCGATACCTGCGGGTATGGATGACTCCTTCTCCTTCGGGACGCCTGCGAAGGGGCGGACACGGACCCGCTCCGTGCCCGAGCCCGCCCCGAAGCACGCCCGGACGCGTTCGATCGAACGCAGCCGCATGATCTTCGGAGCGGTTGGCTTGGCGATCGCTGCGGTCCTCGTCTGGGGGTTCCTGCACTTCATGGGCAACGCCGGGAACGAGATCGCCTCGGACCAGCAACACGTCGTAGCCCAGATCGGGAACACGCAGGACATCCAGGCGCAGCTCACGGGCAGCCAGGCGATCCAGGCGGTCCAGATGCTCTATAGCCAGGATGCTTCGTTCGACGCGGTCACCCCGCAGTCGATGAGGGCGTTCGAGCCGGCCTTCACCTATGCGACCGCGGCATCGACCGGTCCCAATGCGGTGAGCGTTTCTTCGTCGTCGACGGGCGTCGGCCTGGCCGTCCTGTCCGCCTCCGGGACGTGTTTGTACGCGCACGTGAGCCCCGCAGGCACGACCTACGGAACGGGCTCGTCATGCACGGGCGCCGCCGCTTTGGACGCCTCCGATCCAGCCTGGCCCAGCGCCGCCACCTGATCCGGGCGGCTACACCCCTTCCGTGAAGCGTCCGATACCTCCAGCGGGATGGATGACGCCTTCAGTCTGGTTGCCGCACGGATGCCCCGATCGCGTCGGATCACGGCGTTTGGGATCCGGATAACGGCGATGCTCACGGTCGTCGTGGTGCTGATCGCCGGATTCGCGGCGTTCGTGATGGACCAACAGCACATCGCGGACCGGCGCCGAGCGGGGCTCGTGGTGACACAACAGGCCGCGGCGCAGAAGCAGGCGCAAACGATCGCTGAGAGCACGGCCGGCGACGAAGCATCTGCCCCGTCCGGCCTTGTCGCCGGCCTGCTCGACCGGCAGGCCCGTGCGGCGGCCGAGCAGGCGCTTGCCACCGCATCCGAGATCGCGGCGTCTTCGTCCTATGACGAGGCACGACCGGCTGCCCTGGCCGCACACAACCAGGATCTGGTGTTCGTCGACGGCCCGTCGACGGCGCCATCGATCGTCAGCGTCTACAACGGCGCGGCGGGCTGGGCAGCCGCGGTCCGCGGGGCGAACAACACCTGTTATTGGGTCGCGGTCACGCCGGCCGGGCCGACGCGATACGGAACCGGTCCGGCCTGCACCGGCATGGCGGCTCTGGCAGCCGACCGTCCCACCTGGTAGCTCGGTTCTTCGATTCGCCCGTTCCGTTCCTCGGTACTACGCTGCCGTGTCACCGCCGACCGTCTGCCAAGGAGGGTGAGCCGTGACGCAGATCTCCGTCACCGTGAATGGCACTACGCATGCTGCCGACGTCGAACCGCGAACCCTGCTCGTGTATTTCATCCGCGAGCATCTGGACCTGACCGGGACGAACGTCGGGTGTGACACCTCGTCGTGCGGCGCGTGCACGGTTCACGTCGATGGCGAGGCCGTGAAGTCCTGCACGATGCTGGCCGTGCAAGCCGACGGTCGCTCCGTGACGACGATCGAGGGCATGGCCGGCGACGACGGCTCGATGCACCCGTTACAGGACGCTTTCCACCGGAACCACGGGCTGCAGTGCGGCTACTGCACTCCTGGCATGATCATGGCGGCGGACAGCTCCCTGCGGGAAAACCCGAACCCGACCGACGAAGAGGTGCGCGAATCGCTCGAGGGCAACCTCTGTCGTTGCACGGGCTATCAGAACATCGTGGCGTCCATCCTCGATGCCGCCGGCCAGATGGCAGCGAAGGGCTAGGGGCCATGATGGCGACCATCGAGCAGTACATCGGACAGCCCCTCCTGCGCAAAGAAGACGCAAAGCTATTGGCCGGCGAGGGCAGCTTCATCGACAACCAGTCGATGGCGGGCATGGCGTGGATGACGTTGGTCCGTCCACCCTTCGTACACGCGACGATCGACTCGGTCGACACAACGGCCGCCGCCGCGATGCCGGGGGTGGTCGGCGTCTTCACGGCCGCCGATCTCCAGGGCGAGTGGGCGGGCAGCCTGCCGATGGTGTGGCCGATCACCGAAGACATCAAGATGCCGGTGCACTGGCCCTTGACCGGCGACAAGATCCGCTTCGCCGGCGACGCCGTCGCGGTGGTCGTCGCCGAGACTCGGGGACAGGCCGAGGACGCCGCTGAGGCAGTCGATGTGCAGGCAAGTGCCCTGCCGGCGGTGACCGATCTCGAAGACGCGGCCAGCGATCGCGTCGTGGTCCACGAGGACCTCGGCACGAACCGGGTCGTGCACTGGAGTCACGGGGGCGCCGGCGATCAAGAGGTGTTCACCACCGCACCGGTCATCGTGCAGGAGCGATACACGCAGCCTCGCCTGATCCCGAACCCGATGGAGACGCGCGGCTGCCTGGCGTTCGGGAGCCCGGCGGCGGGCGAGTTTACGCTCGTGTCCTCGACCCAGATCCCACACATCGCTCGGGTGGGGCATTCGCTCGTCACCGGCATCCCTCAGAACAAGCTGCGCATCATCGCGCCCGATGTCGGCGGGGGCTTCGGTTCGAAACTGAACGTCTACGCCGAGGAATCGCTCGCGCTGGCGCTCACCCGAAAGCTGCACCGCCCCGTGAAATGGATCGAGACGCGATCGGAGAACTACGTGGCGACGATCCACGGCCGCGGCACGCTGCACGATTGCACCCTGGCCGGCACCGAGGACGGCAGGATCCTCGGGATGAAGTTCGTGGAGCTTGCCGATATGGGCGCGTACTACCAGCTGCTCACGCCCGGCATCCCTGAGCTCGGCGGGTGGGTGTACATGGGTCCCTACGACATCGGTTCGTACTGGTTCGAGTTCACGGGCATTGTGACGAACGCCACCCCGACGGACGCGTACCGCGGCGCTGGTCGTCCGGAAGCGACCTTCGTCGTGGAGCGACTGGTCGACGTGTTCGCACGTCGGGTGGGCATGGATCCGACGGAGGTGCGTCGCAAGAACCTGCACGCGCCGTTCGACGTGGCGACGCCGTCCATCTGCGGGCTCAGCGTGGACTCCGGCAACTACGAGCCGGCGCTGGACCGCGCGATGGAGTTGGCCGACTACACGACGTTCCGCGGCGAGCAGGCCGCCCGTCGAACGGCCGGCGACAGGAAGCAGCTCGGCATCGGGGTATCCAGCTACATCGAGATGTGCGGCCTCGCCCCTTCGAGCATCCTCGGCGCGCTGCGCTACGTGGCAGGCGGCTGGGATGGCGCCGAGATCGAGTGCCGTCCGTTCGGCAAGGTCGTCGTTCGGACTGGCACGTCGCCGCACGGACAAGGTCATGAGACGGCGTGGGCGCAGATCGTCGCCGACGGGCTCGGCGTGTCGCCGGATGACGTCGAGGTGCTGCACGGCGACACCTCGGTCTCGAGGATCGGTATGGACACCTACGGTTCGCGATCGGTGTCCGTGGGCGGCGAGGCGCTTCGTCGTGCCGTGGAGCGGGTGCGCGAAAAGGCGCGGAAGATCGCCGCCCACGAACTCGAGGTATCGGAGGACGACCTCGACTGGACCGACGGAGCGTTCCGTGTCAAAGGGGCGCCAGACAAGGCGCGGACGATCTCCGATCTGGCGACGTCGGCGTGGACCGCGCACGCGCTGCCCGCCGACATCGAGCCTGTGCTGGAGGGAACGGCGGTGTTCGACCCGCCGAACTTCACCTGGCCCGGGGGCACGCATATCTGTGTCGTCGAAGTCGACACCGACACGGGCAAGACCGACATCGTGCGCTACGTGGCGGTCGACGACTGCGGCAACGTGATCAACCCGATGATCGTGGACGGACAGGTCCACGGCGGCGTCGCACAGGGCGTCGCCGAGGCGCTGTACGAGGAGGCGATCTATGACGAGTCGGGCAACCTGGCCTCGGGGAACATGACGCAGTACCTGGTGCCTTCGGCCACTGAGATCCCGGTGATGCTCCTTGACCGCACTGTGACCCCGTCCACGACCAATGGGCTCGGGGTCAAAGGGATCGGCGAGGCCGGCACGATCGCGTCGCCGCCGGCCGTCGTGAACGCCGTGATCGACGCCGTCTCGCACCTGGGCGTAACGCATATCGAAAAACCGACGACCCCCGAACGTGTCTGGCGGGCCATCCGGGACGCGCGAGGAGGTACGGCATGATCCCGGCGCCATTCGACTACCTGCGAGCCACCTCAGTCGCAGAAGCGATCGCCGCGCTTTCGGCCGATCCGGACGCGAAGCTGCTTGCCGGCGGTCACTCGCTGTTGCCGGCCATGCGTCTGCGCATCGTGCGCGTCTCGACGCTCGTCGACATCGGTCGACTGTCGGACCTTTCGTATATCCGCGAGGACGGCGACGCGATTGCGATCGGCGCCCTGACGCGGCACCATGATGTGGCGAACAGCGAGGCGCTGCAGTCAGGCTGTCCGATCGTTGCGTACGCGGCCTCGCAGATCGGCGATCCCGCCGTTCGCCATGTCGGCACGATCGGCGGGTCGGCCGCCCACGGCGATCCGGCGGGCGACCTGCCTGCGGTGCTCCTGGCGCTCGAGGCGTCGTTCGTGATCACCGGCGCCGGCGGGTCTACGCGCACGGTGGACGCGGCGTCGTTCTTCACGGGGTTGTTGAGCACGGCGCTCGAACCCAACGAACTGCTGACCGAGATCCGCGTCCCCAAGACGAGCGGCGGGTGGAGCTTCCTGAAGTTCAACCGGCGTGCCCAGGACTGGGCGCTCGTGGGCGTCTCGGCGGTGGCCACGAACGGTGGGGTGCGCGTGGGCCTTACCAACATGGGCTTGACGCCGTTGCGCGCAACTGGCGTCGAGGAAGCTCTCGCGGGAGGCGCAGATGTGGCGACCGCGTCGGCTCGGGCCGCCGAGGGAACCTCGCCGCCCGACGACGCCTTCGCCTCGGCAGAATACCGGCGCGCACTTTCGGCCGTATTGGTGCAGCGCGCGCTGCAAGAGGCCATGGGCTGAGTCGGTCGGGAGCCTGCTGTTAGGGTCCTGGCCGTGATGGTGGGCGAGATCGCGACGCCGTTGTCCCGCGAGTGGTTCACGCAGTACGGGTGGGAACTGGCGGTCACCCTGGTGATCGCGGTGGTGTTCACGGTCGTTTCCCGGCGATGGGTACGACGCTATCGTCGCCGTGCAAAGGCGGGGGGCGACGATGCCGAGGGGCGTCGCCGCCGCCGGGTCGCCACGGTCGTTGGCCTGTTCTCTGGGATCGTCGTCGTCGTGGTGTGGTTCGTGTTCGTGCTCACCCTGCTGAAGGACCTCGGGGTCGATATCACGCCGATCATCGCCTCGGCGGGGATCGCGGGGATTGCCCTCGGGTTCGGCGCGCAGGCGCTCGTGCGCGACACGATCAGCGGCCTGTTCATCTTCCTAGAGGGACAGTTCGACGTCGGCGACATCGTCGATCTCACATCATCTGCAGGCACCGTCTCGGGGACCGTCGAGACGCTGAACCTTCGAACGACCGCGGTTCGCCAGTACGACGGGTCGTTGTCGACCGTTCCCAACGGGCTGATCGAGGTGACGAACAACCGCACGCGCGGCTGGGGGCGTGCCGTGGTCGATGTGCGCGTAGCGCTGGACGAGGAGTCCGACCGGGTCCGCGACGTGCTCGAGGAGCTGTTCGCCGAGATCCAGGAGCAGCCGCCGCTGGGCGAGTGGCTTCGTCAACCCCCGCAGGTCCTCGGGGTGACGCAGCTGACCGATACCGCGCAGGTGATCCGCGTGGCGGCCGAAACGATGCCGAGCCATCGCATCGACACCGAACGGCTGCTGCGCGCCAAGATCGTCGCACGCCTGAGCGACCGGGGCGTCAAGACACCCCCCGTCCCGCAGAGCCTGCCGCCCGCGCCGTAGCAGCACACGGATGGCGCGCCCGGTAGGCTTCCGGGATGGTCGAACTGCCGTTCTCCAACGTCGATGGATTGACGGGCGCGCTGGGCGAACACGCATACCTGGCTGATCGGGGGCTTGCGACGGCGATCTACCTATCGCTGTCGCTCGGCAAGCCGCTACTGCTCGAAGGCGAGGCCGGGGTCGGCAAGACCGAGGTCGCCAAGGTGCTTTCGACGCTGCTTGGACGGGATCTGATCCGTCTGCAGTGCTACGAGGGAATCGATGCCTCGCAGGCGCTCTACGAGTGGAACTACTCGCGCCAGCTCATCGCGGTGCGGGCCATGGACGCCAGTGAGGCTAACGCGCACGTCGAGGATCTGTTCGGGGCGGAGTTCCTGGTCGAGCGGCCGCTGTTGGCGGCGATCAAGGCCGGCTCGCGCGCAGTGTTGCTGGTCGATGAGCTCGACCGCGCCGACGACGAGTTCGAGGCGTTCTTGCTGGAGATCTTGTCGGAGTTCGCCGTCACGATCCCCGAGGTCGGTCGGATCGCGGCCGAGACGCCGCCCGCGGTCATCGTCACGTCCAACCGCACGCGCGAGTTGCACGACGCGCTGAAACGACGCTGCCTGTATCACTGGATCGACCATCCGGACCTTGAACGCGAGATCGCCATCGTGCGCGTCCGCGCGCCGCACGTGAGTGAGGCGCTGGCACGCGATGTGGCCGGTGCGGTCGAGCGGTTGCGCACGCTGGACCTGGCTAAGGCCCCCGGCGTGGCCGAGACGATCGATTGGGCCAACGCGCTCGCGTTCCTCGGAACCGAACGGCTCGACCCGGCGGTGGCCGCAGACACGCTCGGCGCCGTTGTGAAGGATCACGAGGACCAGGCGCTCGTGACCGCGCGCCTGGCCGAGGTGGTCGGGGAGGATGGCTAGCGGCCCGGTCCCGCCGCTGGTCGCGCTGGGGCGCGACCTCCGCGGGCGCGGCCTGCCGGTCGGCACAGGCCGGATCCTCACGTTCGTGCAAGGCGTGGCCGCCCTCGGGCTCACGGATCGCGATTCGCTGTACTGGACCGGGCGCTCCACGATGGTGGCGAGCCGCACGGATCTCGAGACCTACGACGAGGCCTTCGATGCGTGGTACCGCTCCTTGCGCGAGGAGTCTGAGCCCGAGTTGTCTTTGGAGTTCAACCTGCCCCCCGATCCGGAAGACTTCGAGTTCGGCGACGAGCCTGCGGCTGACAGCGCCCCCGGGGTGCAGACCGCCGCCAGCTGGCAGCACGCCGGCGAAGATGAGCAGCCGGGCGAGGGCGACGAGGCGGCGCTGCGGCTGGTCGCTTCGGCGGTCGAGATCCTGCGGTCGAAGTCTTTCGCATACCTCAGCGAAGAGGAACGTCAACGGGTGGCCAAGATGATCCGCCAGCTGACCGTGCAGGCGCCGATCGAACGCACCCGGCGCATGCGGACAGCGAGCAAGGGCACCTCGCTGGATGTGCGCCGCACCTTGCGCCGGTCTCTGCGGACCCAGGGCGAGCCGTTCGATCGCGCGTGGCGTGCCCGCCGCACGCGCACGCGCCCGCTCGTGCTTATCCTGGATGTCTCTGGCTCGATGGCACCGTATTCCCGGGCGCTGCTGCAGTTCGGCTATGCGGCGATGGCTGCGGGCCGGCGCGTGGAGGTGTTCTGCTTCGGGACCCGGCTGACGCGAGTGACCAGGGTGCTGCGCACCAAGGACCCCGACCGTGCGATGCACGAGATAGGCCGGATCGTTGCCGACTGGGAGGGCGGAACCCGGATCGGCGAGTCGCTCAAGTCGTTGCTCGACGGCTGGAGTCAGCGCGCCGCTTTGCGGGGCGCGGTCGTGGTGCTGTGCTCCGATGGCCTCGAGCGCGGCGACCCGGAGCTGCTTCGGGCACAGATGGCGCGACTACGACGCCTCGCCTACCGGGTCGTGTGGGCCAATCCGCTGAAGGGGTCACCGCGCTATGAGCCGCTGGCCCGGGGCATGGCCGCGGCCTTGCCGAGCGTGGATGTGTTCCTGTCGGGGCACAACCTCGAGAGCCTGGAGGCACTTGCCGACGCGCTCTCCCCCTAGGCCTCGAGCCCTCGACCGGGGTACCCTGGACGGGTGCCGGTTGACGACGACATCGCGCTGTACGACGAGGAGATGGCCGGGGCCCCCGTGCCCGAGCGCCAGCGCAACCGCGGGTTCTGGATCGTGCTGGGGGCGCTGTTGTTCGGCAGCGTCTTCATCCTCGTAGAGATCTTCGCCAATTTCGGCGTGAAGGACACGATCGCGCACGCCGAGCACACCCTGCGCACCGCACAGGCCGCGGCCGAGCGCGTGCATGAGGCCGACGGCACATACGCGGGCGCCGATCACACGCGGCTCACGGTGGTCGAGCCGACCCTGCTGTGGGTCGCCGGGACCTCGGCGAGCGGCGGGTTGGACCAGGTCAGCGTGGCCTCCGACGGCTCATCGTGGGGCGCGGCGGTCCAGGCGCGGCCGGGCGCGTGCTTCTATCTGCATCTCACCCCTTCGGGGGACACGTTCTACGGCGCCGGCACCGATTGCACGGGCCAGGAAGCCCTGCAGGCCACCGACCCTCGCTGGTAACCGCAGACGAAGTAGGCCGACATACCAGCATTCAAGTATCACCCCCTGCTCTGCCGAAAACTCACCCATGCGAACGACAAGGGTTTGGACGAGACGGGGGGCGGTTCTGGCCGTTTCGGCACTGGCGGTCGGGTTGGGGGCACAGGGAGCCCTCGCGTCGCCGAAGGTCGTGACGAAGAAGACGCTCGCCCCGGGTGTGGTCTATCAGCAGATCAACGACACCGCGATCCCGGCCCGGCTGTACGTGCTGACGTTTGACGCCGGCACGGCGGCGACCCTGGACGACGTGTTGTCATCCTCCCAGATCGGCACGTTCCAGCGCACGAGCTACATGGGCACGAACGTCGGGGCGCTCGCCGCCGTGAACGGTGACTTGAACGATTGGCCGGCTCGCCCGACGCACCAGTACGTGCAGGACGGCACGGTCGTGCAGACCGGCTCCCGTCCGGGCTACTCGTTCGGGTTCCGCCGCGACGAGCGCGGGGCGACGATCGGCTACCACCCGTTGCGCATCTCCGCGACCGACAACACGTTGAAGACCACGGTGGCGGTGTCGAGCTGGAACACCGACGCGCCGGCGACCGACCAGGTGGTTGGGTACAGCTGGTACGGGGGCAAGTACGCGAAGCCCGCGGCCAACCAGTGCAGCGCGCGGCTGGCGACGCCCACCGCGCTTCGCTGGAACACCAATGAGAACGGCGCGGGGCGCGACTACAAGGTCGAGTCAGTGCGGTGCAGCAGCACGACGGCGACGACGGTGAACAGCGGCACCGTTGTGCTGAGCGCCAAGATGATCGGCAAGGGCGCGACATTCATCAAGGGCCTGAAGGTCGGGGCGACGGTGCACATCGGGTGGACCAACGACAGCCCCGGCGCGATGGACATCGTGAGTGGCAGCGCGTTGATCCTGAAGGGTGGCGTGCTGCAGTACGCGTCCAAGTGCCGCCTCGATCTGTGCCAGCGGAACCCCCGGACGGTCGCGGGCGTGACCGCGACCGGCAAGGTCATCCTGCTGGTGGTCGATGGCCGCTCGTCGGGCTCGATCGGCCTCACGCTGTACGAGCTCGGTCAGCAGATGAAGGCGCTGGGCGCGGTCGACGCGGTCAACCTCGACGGCGGCGGCTCGGCGACGATGTGGATCAAGGGCCTCGGGGTCGTGAATCATCCCACCGACTCCACGGGCGAGCGTCCGGTCTCGAACGGGATCGTGATCCTGCCGGGCGCCGACACGGCCGAGGCCTCCCCGCTGGCGGCGCGTGCGGGCTTCTAGACCGATCCGGGCGGGCGTACGCTTCGGGCGTGCGCCCGCCTCCATCTGCCGTACTCGAAGCCTTCGGCGCAACCGGGGATCCGGTGGCGCTGGGCGGTGGCGAGGGCCGGTCCTGGTGCGCCGACGAGGTCGTTCTCAAGCCCTGTGACGACGAGGTCGAGTGGCGATGGCTCGGAGAGGTGTTGCCGCATGTCGCGCAGGACGGTTTCCGTCTTGCGCTCCCGATGCGCTCGGGCGACGGCCGGTGGGTGGTCGAGGGCTGGTGTGCGCAGCCACTGGTCGCCGGAGCACATGCCGAGCGATGGGTCGAGGTGATCGAGGTCGGGGAGCGCTTCCACGCGGCGATCGCCACGTTGGAACGCCCGCCGTTCCTCGATGCGCGAACCAACCCGTGGTCGATCGGGGATCGCGTCGCCTGGGAGGAGCTCTCGCCGCCGGTCGCGCATCCGATCCTGGAACGCCTGCTCGGGATGCGCCGTCCGACGACGGCCCCTTCGCAGGTGATCCACGGGGATCTGACCGAGAACCTGCTGTTCGCCGACGGTCTCGCCCCGGCGATCATCGACGTCACGCCGTACTTCCGGCCATGCGGGTTTGCGACCGCGGTCGTGATCGGAGATGCGGTTCGGTGGCGTGACGCCGATCCGGAGCCGCTGCTGGCCGCTGTCTCGCAGAACCCCGGCTTCCCGCAGCTGTTCGTGCGAGCCGTGATCTACCGGCTGGTGACATCGCTCGTGTTCGGGCGCAGCGACGTCGGCTACTTCGAGTCGGACGTCGCTCTTGCGGAACGACTGGTGGGCTGAGTCCGCATCGCACGGTCGAGCAGCTCGACAGGGTGCACGATCTGGAGCTCGTGTCCCCGCGCGCGCAGGTGCGCGGCGAGTTGGATCGAGCAGCCGGGATTGGCCGAGGCGACGATCGTTGCGCCGGTCGTCGCCACGGCATCGGCCTTCTGACCACCGAGTTCGCCAGCGGTCTCGGGCTGGGTCACCGCGTAGATGCCCGCTGCCCCGCAGCAGCGATCCCCGTCGGGGATCTCGACGACCCGCAGCTGGGGGATCTGGGCGAGCAGGACCCTCGGTTGCCCGTGGATGTGCTGTGCACGGAGCGCATGGCAGGCGTCGTGATAGGCGACGGTGATCGGCATCGGTTGCAGCGCGACGTCGCCCAACCCCTCGTCGTGCAGGAACGCGAGGAGGTCTCGGACTGGCAGCCCAGTGCCGGGCTGCAGGTCCTCGTAGGTCTGCATGTGTGCGCCGCAGCCGGCGGCGTTGGCGATCACCACGTCGGCGCCGCCGAAGGCGTGGCGCGCCCGCTTCGCGAGTCGCCGTGCGACGGCGAGCCGGCCGTTGTGGGCGGGCAGCGCCCCGCAGCACGCCTGCCCGCGCGGGACGGTGACGCGCCAACCCGTGCGCGTCAGGACACGGATCGTCGCCAGGTTCACCTCGTGAAACCATCGGTCCTGGACGCAGCCGGCCAGCAGCGCAACCGTGCCCCGAGCGGCGACGCCGGCGGGAGGCGACGAGACGCGCGGCAGGCGTGCCAACGGAGCGCCACCGCGCGGCAGGACCGCTCGCACGCGACGGGGAAGCAGGGGTCGCGCGATCGGCTGCAGGAGCGCCGCCGCTCTGATCATCGTCGGGTGCGGCAGGAGCCAGTGGAACCCGAGCCAGTGGACGAGCCGAGCTCGCCGGGTGCGGGTCGGCTCGACCTGCTCGCGGGCGCTCTCCATCAGTCGTCCGAAGGGCACGTGCGATGGGCAGACGTCCTCGCAGGCGCGGCAGACGAGGCAGCGATCCATGAAATCGGCGAACGTCGCGTCCGCCTCCGCGCCGGCTGCAACCGCGCGCATCGCAGCGATCCGCCCGCGCGGCGAAGCCGATTCCTCTCCCGTCAACCGGTACGTGGGGCAGTGTGGGAGGCAGAGACCGCACGCAACGCAGGCGGCCAGATCGTCGGGTGCCGGTGCGTCGCGACCGGACCGCCAGCCCGGCGCGCCGAGCGTCGCGCTTCCCACGAACCGCGTGCCTTCGGGCAGATCGGTGCCGAGCGGCGCCGGAGTCGGTTCCATGATGGGGATGCTACGGCGGCGGACCGGCTGAGGAGTGGAGCGCCATCGATGTGAGGCTGCCGACTCGGTATCGCGAACGTGACCGGCCCCCGACGAAGAGGCGTCGCTCGACGCCTATAGTGCCCTCATGCGTCGTCGCATGCTCGCGATCGTGGCTGCCGTCGCGCTGCTCGCGCCTCTTGGCGTCACTGCCACCGGCGCGACGCCGCATCGCGCCGCGCGTGCGTGCCGCGGATGCCCCCTCCCAGTCGTGCGTGCGCCCGGCCAATGGCAACCGACTCGGGGCATGCGATGGCAGATCCAGCTGCAGGCGTCGTCCGGGCATTGCGCCACCGGTGGTTTCTCTACGTCCTCGGCGGCGCCGCCCTACGGTGGTGGCCCCGACGTGAGCCCGACGGTGTTCGCGATCGACCTGTACGCGGACGACGGAGCCTGCCCGGCCTACGCGGCGGGAACCCCGAACGCCGACGCCGTCGACGCGATCCATACGGCGGGCGGATACGCGATCGCCTACATCAGCGCCGGTTCGTGGGAGCGATGGCGGCCCGATGCGGGCGTCTACATCGCCTATGACAACACGTGCGGCGGCTGTCTGCTGGGCAAGACCCTGGGCGGCTACCCCGACGAGCGCTACGTCAACATCCACGCCGGCGAGCCCCGGCGGTTCCTGCTGCATCGCATGAAAGTCCGGATGCGCCGCGCCGTGGGCGCCGGCTTCGACGGAGTCTATTTCGACAACCAAGACGAGTATCACTGGACCGACACCGGGTTTCCTATCACGCGACGAGACCAGTTGCTGTATCTGACGCGCCTGCTCAACGCCGCACGTCGCCTCGGTCTGGCCGCCGGGCCGAACAACGACATCCTGCAGACCGCGCGGTTCGAGCCGTACGCGGATCTGCAGATCAACGAGTCGTGCTTCCGCTACTCGGAGTGCCGGTTCATGCGGCCGATGCTCGACGCGGGCAAGCCTGTCTTCGAGATCGAGTACTCGAAGCCGCTGTCTGCGTACTGCCCTGCCGCGAACCGCCGCCACTTCTCGACGATCAAGAAGGTGCCCGCTCTGTACGACCTGCCCTGGGTATCGTGCCGGTAACGCCGTCCGTACTGCGTGCCTCACGCAAGGCGACGTCGTTCACCGAGTCGGTGATCCGCGAGATGACGCGGCTGGCGCACGTACACGATGCGATCAATCTTGGGCAGGGGTTCCCCGACTTCCCGGCGCCTGCGTTGGTGAAGGAGGCCGCGGAGCGGGCGATCGCCGAGGATCACAACCAGTACCCGATCACGTGGGGCGTGCCCGCGTTCCGGCAGGCGATCGCCGCGACCTATGCCCGCACCTACGGCATGACCGTTGATCCCGAGACCGAGATCTGCGTGACGTGCGGCGCCAGCGAGGCGATGGCGGCGACGTTCCTCGGCGTGCTCGATCCGGGTGACGAAGTCGTCGTCTTCGAGCCGTTCTACGAAAGCTACGGACCCGACTCGATCCTGGCGGGGGCAACGCTGCGGTACGTGACCCTGCACGCGCCGGACTGGTCGTTCGATCCGGACGCGTTGGCGGCCGCGTTCACGTCGCGCACCCGCGCGGTGGTGATCGGGACGCCGCACAACCCCACCGGCAAGGTGTTCACGCGTGCGGAGCTCGGAGCGATCTCGGCGCTGTGCAGAGAGCACGACGTGATCGCGATCACCGACGAGATCTACGAGCACATCACCTACGACGGCGTTGAGCACGTGCCGATCGCAACGCTGCCCGGGATGCGCGAAAGAACCGTGACGATCAGCGCGCTGTCGAAGACCTACGCGGTGACCGGATGGCGGGTCGGGTGGGCGATCGCCCCGCCGGCGCTGATGGGGGGCATCCGCGCGACCCACGACTTCCTGACGGTGGCTGCCGCCACGCCGCTGCAGATCGCTGGCGTGGCGGCCATGGCACTGCCAGCCTCCTACTACGAGGAAACCCGCCGGGAATACGCCGAGCGGCGCGAGGTGATGATGCGCGTGCTCGCCGAGGCCGGGTTCGCGGCGGAAGCGCCGGAAGGTGCCTACTACGTGATGGCGGACGTGTCGTCGCTCGGGTTCGACGACGACGTGGCGGCGGCGCGATATCTGGTCTCGGAGGTCGGCGTCGCCGCCGTGCCGGGCTCGTCGTTCTTCTCCCGGCCCGAACTCGGTTCCCACTTGCTGCGGTTCGCGTTCCCGAAGCAGCTGGCGACGTTGGAAGAGGCCGGCCAACGGTTGAAGCGTGCCGGTGCGAACTAGGTAGCGACCTTCCGTGCCGGCGACCAATTGGTGGTACCCCCCCCGGCCGTCGCGCGCGCCTCAAAGAAGTACGTCTTGTTCGTCGCGCCGGAGAAAGTCGCCGATCGCTTCGTGGTGCCGTGCTTCCAGGAACGCCACGCGCCAGAGCCGATCCGGTATTGCACCTCGTAGGTCCAGGAGGCGTCGGCGCTGGAGTCAGCCCAGGCGACGGTGAAGGAAGGGGTCGCTGGCTTCGCGGGGGCCTTGAGGGCAGTCCGGTAGACGACACTCGCATTGGCCCCATCGCAGGACGCGACGTAGCCGCCGGAAGCGTGGATGAGCGTGAACCGCGAGTCGCCTGCCGCGACCGAGAAGTCCCAGAAACCATCGCGCTGCGACACGGTGTGAGAGCTGGAGTCACTGTTCTGGAAGTTCGGTCCCGTCCCGAGCTTTCCGTGCGTGGTCGAGCCTGTCGACTCGAAGTAACACCCACCGCCTCCTCCAAGAGCGAGAATCGTGATGGGGAATGTTGGTGGCGGAACGGCGTGCCCGGGAATCGCAAGATTCAGTGACGCTAGGATCGTGACAGCCAGAACGGTCTTTCGCACATGCTCTCCTCGTACTAGTCCGCGAACGCTACAGCAAACGATGCATTTGGGCACATTATGCGCTGATTCGGCCGGGCGCAAGGATCGCCGCTGGGTCGAAGGCGGCCTTGATGCGCCGCTGGATCTCGGGGGCGGACAGCGCCCGGTCGCCGAGACCGCCGGAACCGCGAACGACGGGCGCGATGCCGCCGAGTTCGCCGGCACGCTCGCGAAGGCTTGCGAGCGAGGATGCGTCCGCGCAGGGGATCCAGGCATATCCGACGCCGAGCACCGCGCGGTACTCATCGACGCCGTCGAGCAACGCCGGGAGCTTCGACGGGACGACCGCAGCCTCGGCTACGACCGGCGCGTCCGGGAACAGCGGGGGCGGAAACACGTCCTCGTCGTGGAACGACGTGATGCCACCGAGCGCGGAAGCCTGCTCCGCCACCTCTTCGTGCCAACCCTCGAGGCGCACGTACACGTGGTCGGACGAGGCAAGCACGGCCGCTGGCAGCGGCACGGTCTCGAGCACCCGCCGGCCAAGGTTCAACCCACCGCCGGGAGTCACCAAGGTTCGCGCGGACTGGGGCAATGGCCGCACCTTGAGGGCGACCTGCGTGATCACGCCGAGCGTCCCGAGCGAGCCGGTGAACAACCGGTGCAGGTCGAAACCGGTGACGTTCTTGACGGTGCGGGCTCCGGAGCGCACGCGTCGTCCGTCGCCGGTCACGACCTCTATCTCGACGACGGTGTCGCGGAGCGTCCCGACCCGCAGTTGCCGCGGCAGCGCGATGTCCGCAGCGATCACACCCCCGACGGTGGCGTCGCCGGGCGCGTCGACCGGCCATTCCTGGCCGCCGTCGGCCAGCAGCCGGTTGAGGTCGTAGATGCGCATCCCGGACTCGACGACGCACAGCATCTCGGCCGGGTCGTAGGCGATCGCCCGATCCAGACCGCTTGTCCATAGCTCTCCGTCGAGCTCGGAGGGGTTTCCCTTGTCCATGTGCGTGCGTCCGCCCACGACGAGCAGCCGGGTGCCGTTGGCGCTCGCGGCCCGCAAGGCGTCGACGACATCGGCCGCGTTCCGAGGGTGGATCAGATCCATGTGCCCTCGGGGAGCTCGCCGGCACGCGCCAACGCTGCGGCCGCGTAATCGCCGCACCGCGCGCCGTCGGGAAGGATCTTGCGCGGGTTCATCCGCCCGTCGGGATCGAACGCCGCACGCACGCAGGCCTGCGCGTTGAGGTCCTCCTCGGTAAAGACCAGCGGCATGAAGTCGCGCTTCTCCAGGCCGACGCCATGTTCGCCGCTGAGGGCGCCGCCGGCGTCGATGCACAAACGCACCAGCTCCTCGGCGGCGGCGAGCACACGCTCCAGCGTGCCCGGCACCGACAGGTCGAAGGAGAAGAGCGGATGAAGGTTGCCGTCGCCGGCGTGAAACACGTTCGTCACGATCAGCTCATGATGCTTCGCGATCGCGTAGACGCCGGCTAGCACCTCGGCGAGCTTCGTGCGCGGCACGACGCAATCGTGCAGGTGATAGTGGGGCGCGATCTGGGCGATCGCGCCGAACGCCGACTTGCGACCCTTCCACAGCAGGGCGCGCTCGGCGTCGTCGGCGGCCACGCGGACGGTACCGACGCGGTGCTCGCGGGCGGCCGCCTCGACCTCGCGGGTCTGCGCCTCGACCGCCGCGTCCAGACCGTCGACCTCGACCAGCAGAACCGCGGCGGCGTCGGTCGGGTAGCCCGCGTGGGCGAAATGCTCGACCGCGCGCACGATGCCACGGTCCATCATCTCGAGCGCCGCGGGAACGACGCCGCGCGCGACGATCGCCGACACCGTCGCGGCGCAGTCTTGGACGTCGGCGAAATCGAGCAGCATCGTACACACGGCAGGTGGGATCGGCGTCAGGCGCACGCACGCGGCGGTGACGATGCCGAGGGTTCCCTCTGAGCCGACGACGACCCCGCGCAGGTCGTAGCCGGCGACCGCCGGACCCTCGCCGCCGAGCCTCGCTGTGCTGCCGTCGGCCAGCACCACATCGAGTGCCAGGATGTGCGCGCTCGTCACGCCGTAGGCGAGGCAATGCGGCCCGCCCGCGTTCGTGCTGACGTTGCCACCGATCGAGCTGACCTGCTGTGACGACGGGTCGGGGGCGTAGGTGAAGCCGGTTGGAGCGAGCGTCGTGCCGAGATCGAGGTTGAAGACGCCGGGCTCGACCCAGGCGAGCCGGTCCTCGGGACGCACCTCCAGGATCCGGTTCATCTTGGTCGTCACGACGACGAGGGCATCACCGATCGGCGTCGCGCCGCCTGCGAGTCCGGTGCCGCTGCCGCGGGGCACCACCGGCAGGCCGTGCGTCGCCGCGGTGCGCATGCAGGCGGCCACGTCATCGGCGCTTCTCGGGAAGACCACGAGACCGGCCGTTCCCTCGACCATGGAGGCGTCGCGCGCGTAGAGGCGCAGTGCGAGCGGATCGGACAGAACGGCGTCGGCGCCGAGGGCCGCCTCGAGGTCGCGCCGTGCCGTCGTCAGGTCGCTCACGCCGACAGGCTACGTCAGCGCTTCACCAGGGAAAGCACGGTCAGCGAGCCGCGTTGCTCGGTGAGCTTGCGGTCGAGGCGGTGGCCGGCCGGGTGCCTCCACCCGGCGAGATCGGCGGGCTCGGCCGTCGGGTTGTCCAGCAGGAAGCGGACGAGCTCCCCTTTCAACGACTTGTTGTCGTGCGAGACGGTGGTCAGCTCTCCGTTGCGACGCTGCAGGAACCGGACGGTCCATTGCTCGAGGGCGGCCGGTGGGTCCCATGCGGCCGCGTGCTCGTTGGGCAGGAGGTTCCACACGTGGCGACCTGCGGCGAGCTCGGTCAGTTGTGCGGACAGCGGCTCCCGCCACCAGGTCGAGAGCTTGCCCAGGGGCGCGAGCGCGGCGCCCATCTTCAATTTGTAGTCGGGGATCGGGTCGGCAGGCGTCACCGCGCCCCACAGCCCCGAGAAGATCACGACGCTCGCGTCGAGACGGCGTCGATGCGCGGCGCTCAACGAGCGGTGGTCGAGCGCATCGTAGAGCACGCCCGTGTATCGCTCGATCGCCGGCAATGTCGGCGTCTTGGCCAGGGCACGGTTCGCAGCCGTGGCTGCGGCGAGCGCCTTGCCCTTGACGTCCAGCAGCTTGGCGCGCGTTGTTTCGTCGCCCTTCACGGCCTCGGCGAGCGCGCGGATCACGGTCCTGCGTTGCGTGTCGAGGTCGATCGTCAGCGAGCCTCGCGCCCATGGTGGGCCGTCCCCACCGGCAGCCTTCCCTTCAGATGGTGGGAGCAGGATCAGCGGGAGCTTGGATGCCATGCCGGGTCCCGGCGAATCACGCGACGCGGCCGGGGTTGCCCTGTCCGTCTTCGAACGGCAGGCCGGCCGCGGCCCAAGCCTCCATACCGCCCTCGACGTTCGTGGCGTCGTAGCCGCGCGCCTGGAGCATCATCGTGGCGAGTTCGCTGCGGTTGCCGGTACGGCAGATCACTGCGACAGGTTTCGACGTGTCGAGATCGCTCCCGGCGCCGGCCATGATCGAGTTGACGGGGATGTGGATCGCGCCCGCGATACGACCCGCTTCCCACTCGTAGGGCTCGCGACAATCGACCAATTGGATCTCGGCCAACCGATCGTGCACGCCCTTGACGTCGCTGAGGTCGCTCATGAGGGGAGGAATGCTACCAGTGAGGTTGGATATTCCCGGGGCGCGGAAGCGCTACGCGAGCGCCTGCTCGAACGCGGCCATCGAGCGCGCGTCGAACAACACGAACCGGATCTCGGTGACATCCGTCGGGGTCGTCTTGACGGTGCTGACGGCCACCTGCGCCGCGGCTTCCACCGGGTAGCCGAACGCCCCGGTCGAGATCGCGGGAAACGCCAGGCTGACCACGTCCAGTTCATCGGCGACCCGAAGACACGACCGGTGACAGGCTGCCAGCAGTTCGGCGTCGCCGGGGATGCCGCTGTAGACAGGCCCGACCGTGTGGATCACCCAGCGCGCCGCGAGCTCTCCGGCCGTCGTCGCCACCGCCTCGCCGACCGGCAGCCCGTCGGGCCAGGCGGTTGCGCGTAACTCCTTGCAGGCGGCCCGGATCGCGTCACCCCCGCGCAGGTGGATCGCACCGTCGACACCGCCGCCCCCCATCAAGGAACGGTTGGCTGCGTTCACGACGGCGTCGACCGCCTGCGCGGTGAGATCGCCGTGCACGAGAACGATACGGGGCATGCTCGCATCGTAGCCTCGTGACCAGGGCAGACGTGCACGAGCGGACATCTCGAT
>JBDUBL010000044.1:0-19477 GCA_040004125.1 Actinomycetota bacterium | reverse complement strand
GAGATGGCGGCGATCCTCAGGGTCCTGCGAAGCGACGAGGGCGACGAGGGCGACGCGGACGACGTTGCCGAGGGAACGATGCCGTCGGCAGACCCTATGGCTGCTGGTTGAGCTCCACCAGGTGACACGCCGCGAGGTGCTGGTCCCCGACCGGCGCCAGCGAAAGGTCCTCTCCCATGCATCGAGCCTCGATCCCGAGCTCCTTCGCCCGACCGGTCGCGACGACCGGGCACCGGGGATGGAACCGGCAACCCGACGGGATCCGCGTAGGGTCCGGCGGTTCGCCCTGCAGGATCGGCCGGTCGGCGCCGCCCGCCTCGGGCACGACATCGAGGAGCGCCTTCGTGTACGGATGGCGGGGACGCTGCAGCACCTCGGCGGTCGGCCCGATCTCGACCACACGACCCAGGTACATGACCGCGACGCGGTCGGCCACGGTCCAAGCTAAGCCGAGGTCGTGGGTCACGATCAACAGCGAGATGTTGAGTTCCTCGCGAAACTTCATCAGCAGCGCGAGGATCTCGCCGCGTACGGATGCGTCGAGGTTCGACACGGGCTCATCGGCGACGATCACCAGCGGCTCCAACACGAGGGCACCGGCGATCACGACCCGCTGACGCTGTCCCCCGGAGAGCTCGTGCGGGTAGAGCAAGTAGAAGCGTTCGGGCGGACGCAAGCCCGATCGTGACAGGGCCAGGGCCACGAGCTGCTCCTCGGTGCGGCCATCGGAACCCTCGTCGATCTGGTGGATGCGCAAGCCCTCGGCCACGATCTCGTAGATCGTCTGGCGGGGATTGAGCGAGGCGGTCGGGTCCTGGAAGACCATCTGCACCTCGCGTCGGTACGGCCGCAGTCGCTTCGTGTCTTTGGGGAGTTCCTTGCCCCGGAACTTGATCGAGCCCGCGTTGGGCAGGAGCAGACCCAGGATCGCGCGAGCTGTGGTCGTCTTGCCGCACCCGGACTCGCCCGCGAGCGCGAGCACTTCTCCCTCGTGTAAGACGAGGTCGACGCCGTCGACGGCCTTCGCGTCGGTGCCCTTGTGGCCCATCAGGCCCGCAACCAGGCCGACCCGGGCCTTGAAGTTCACCTCGAGACCTTCGACCTCGATCACGGGAGGGCCGAGCTCGAGATGCTCGGTGAGGTCCTCCTGGGTCTCGCTCACGCTGGCACGGCTCCGAGGCTCGGCGCTCCGCTCACGTGCACGCACGCGGCGCGACGCTCGGCACCTGCATCCCAGAGCTCGGGCACCACCGACTCGCATGCATCGATCTTGCGCGCGCAGCGTGGGTGAAACGGGCACCCCGAGGGGATGTGCTGCGGGTCGGGCGGGTCGCCACCGAGCCCGGCGGGCTTGTGGCGGAACCGCTGATCGCCGATCGAGGGGAACGCGTCGGCCAGTGCCTTGGTGTAGGGGTGTTGGGGCGAGTGGAAGACCCGATCGGCGTTGCCTTCCTCCACGATCTTGCCGGCGTACATGATCGCGAGCCGGTCAGACACCTCGACCAGCACCGATAGATCGTGGGTGATGAACAGCATGGCGAGTCCCAAGTCGTGCTGGAGCGAACGCAGGAGCTGCAACACCTGTGCCTGGACCATCACGTCGAGCGCCGTGGTCGGCTCGTCCGCGATGATCAGCGACGGGCTGCAAGCCAGCGCCATGGCGATCATGACGCGCTGCTTCTGACCGCCGGACAGTTCGTGCGGGTAGTCGTCGATGCGACGTGGCGGGAGACCAACCTGCTCGAGCAGCGCACCCGCGCGAACCATGGCCTCCTTCTCGGTTGCCATCCCATGGACGACGATCGCCTCAGCGATCTGCGCCCCGATTTTCTGCACAGGGTTCAGCGCATGTAGGGCCCCTTGGAACACGATCGAGGCGCCGGTCCAGCGCACCGCGCGGAGCTTGCCCGGCGAGAGAGCGAGGACGTCTTGTCCGTCGAGCATGATCGAGCCCTCGATCTTGGTCTGTCCCGCGTGCAGCCGCAGGATCGCGCCCGCGATCGTCGATTTCCCGCAGCCGGACTCGCCGGCGAGACCCAGCACTTCGCCCTTCTCGATCGCGAAGTTCACGCCGCGCACGGCGGGAACACCCCCACCCTTCGTGCTGTAGGTGACCCGCAGGTCTTCGACCGACAGGACGCTCATCGCTCCCGGATCCTCGGGTTCACGATCTCGTCCATCGCAAAGCCGATCATAGTGAAGGCCAGGACGACGAGCACGATGCCCATGCTCGGCGCCATCAGCCACCACCAGGCGTGCAGCGACAAGGCGCCTGCGTGGAACGCGAGCTCGATGATCGTGCCCCACGACTTCGCCAATGGGTCGCCGAGTCCGAGGAAGGCAAGCGCGGATTCGGACAGGATCGCGATCGCGATCGTCAGGATCGTGTTCGCGAAGATGATCGGCATCAGGTTCGGCATCACGTGACGGACGACGACCTGGAAATCGCTGGCGCCGAGCGCGCGCGACCGCTCGATGTAGTTCCGCTCCTTCACCGACAACACCTGGGCGCGCACCAATCGGGCGGTGCCGGCCCAGGACGTCACCCCGATGATGATGATGATGATCCACATGCTCTGCCCGAAGACCGCGGCCATGACGATCGCGAACGCGAGCCACGGCAGCACCAGGAAGGCGTCGGTCAACCGCATCAGGAAGCCATCGGTGAAGGCACCTTTGTAGCCCGCCCAGAGACCGATCGTGGTGCCGAGGAACATCGAGATCAGGGCCGCCGTCAGACCGACGAAGAGGGAGATCCGCGAACCCTCGATGACGAGCGACAGCACCGAGATTCCCTGCTGGTCCGTGCCCAATGGGTACTTCAACGAAGGCCCGGCGAGGCGGGGACCATCGGTGGTGATTGTGGGATCGAGGCGGCTCTTCGCCGCGAAGATCGAGAAGATCGCCATCCCGATGAAGAACAACAGGATGATCAAGCCGGCCATGCCCATCTTGTTCTGCCGGAACTGTGACCAGAACCGGAGGAATGCGCGGCGCTGCCGGGCGTGCTTCAGTTGCTTGCGGCTGAGCTTCTTGGGCAGCTCCGGGGCCGGCGCGGGTGCTTCGGGGGGAGCGAGGATCGGCTCTGTCTTCATGTCATGCCCTTCGGACGCGGGGGTCGAGGTAGGCGTAGGACAGGTCGGCGATCAGGTTCGCGACGAGGACCGCGATCACCGAGATCACGAATGTCGCCTGCAGCATCGGGAAGTCGTGGGCGAACAACGCGTCGACCGAGAGCTTCCCTACACCTGGATAGCTGAACACGAGCTCGACCGTGATCACGCCGCCGAGGATGAATCCGAACGACAGGGCCACCAGCGTGATCGTCGGCAACAACGCGTTCGGGACCGCGTGGTGGCGCAGGACGTACTTCTCGCGCACGCCCTTGGCCCGCGACAGCGCGATGAATTCCTCGCCGAGCACGTCCAGCAGGGACGAACGCATCACCAGATAGAACTCGCCCATGTACGCAAGCGTGAGCGTCAACCAGGGCAGGGCCATGTGTCTGCCGATGTCGACCACGCGGTCGAAGCCGTGGTGGCCCACCGCGCTTTCGTACCCCCCCGAGGGGAACAGATGGACGGCATTGGAGAACAACAAGAGGAGGATCATGCCGAGCACGAACTCCGGCATTGCATAGAGCAGCATCGACGAACCCATCGAGGTGTTGTCAAGCGCGCTTCGACGTTTCCATCCGCTCTTGATGCCCAAGATCACGCCGATGATGATCGACGCGATCGTGCTCGTGAGGATGAGCAGGAACGACTTGCCCATCTTGTGCCAGTACATCGTGCTGACGTTCGTGCCGGGGTCCACGACCGTCGACACGCCGAAGTTGAAGGTCATGTTGTCCGTCATGAAGGCGACGTACTGATCCGGGAACAACGGAACGTCCAGGCCCCAGTCGTGGCGTATCTGTTGCAGCTGCTCTTCGGTGAACTTCGCGCCGGAGGACCGGGCGAAGGTCGTGACCGGGTCGCCGGGCATCCACACCCGGAACAGGAAGAAGGCGATCGTCAGGACGAACAGCAGGGTGAAGAACAGCTGAAGCAACTTGTTCGCCAAGTACCTCGCTGTTCCCACCCTGCGTCGTCCCCGTCTTCGGCTATCCGATCGCCACGATCAGGCCAGATCCTCGTCGGATCGGTTCCGACGAGCCATCACGACGATGCCGATCACCACGATGATCGCACCGAGGATACCGACCCACAGCCATGGGGAGGAACTCGACGAAGCCGCCGTTGTTCCGCCGACGCCCACGGGTCGCACCGTCAGGGCGGTGTAGGCCGTGTACTGGCCCCACAGGAAGCCCTCGGGTGTCGGTGAGATGTTGTCCTCGAGTCCAGTCCATTTGGCGCTGTTATACGCCTCGAGAGACTTGTCGTAGTACAGCACGACCTCAGGGATGTCCTGGTATAGCTGTTGCTGCATCTGGTAGACGATCGCCTGACGGGCCTCCGGCGTGGGAGCGGTCTGCTGGTCGGTGTACATCTTGTCGTAGCCGGGGCTCGAGTAGCAGGTGTCGCTCCACCCGCCACACTGGTGGGACGTGAACGTCGACAAGATGAAGTCCGGATCGGGATCCGGCCCCCAGCCCCAGATGTACAGGTCGTAGTCGTTGGCGTACCAAGCCGAGACCAACTTGCCGTCGGTCAAGACGTCGGGATTGGTTTCGATCCCGATCTGCTTCAACCAGCCGGTGACGTAATCGCCGACCTGCGGGCCGGTGTCGGATTCCGATCGCAAGATCAGACGGAACGACAGGTTGTCGCCGGTCTTTGGATCGTTGCGGATGCCGTCCCCGTCGGTATCGGCGTAGCCGGCGTCGTCCAGCATCTGGTTCGCCTTGGCGATGTCGAATCCGATCGCTTCATCCGCGGTCGGCTCATAGTGATAGAACGACGCGAAGGGTGGGACGATCGTCGTTCCTACCGTTCCGTACCCGGCCAGGACCTTGTCGACGATCGTCTGGCGATCGATCGCCCACGAGATCGCTGTACGCACCACCGGGTCCCGCAGCGCGGGGTTGCCGGTTGAGGGGTTCTTGACGCAGTACGGCGCCGCATCGGGCGCGGTCGGGTCGCACATGTTGAAGCTCATCTGCGCGAACGACACGGCGGGACCCACGTGGGTCGAGATGCCCGATTCCGATCCGGAGTTGACAAGCTGGTTGAACAGGTCGACCGACGCGATGTTCGCGTAATCGATCTCACCGTTCTTCAAGGCGTTCACCATCGCCTCGGAGTTGTTGTACTTCACGACGGTGAACTTCTGGATCTGCGGCGCGCCGCCCCAGTAGTGGGGGTTGGCGGTCATCGTCCAGGACTCGCCCTTGTTCCATTCGGTGAGCTGGAAGGGACCCGTGCCGATCATCGGCTTGCCGTCCTCGAAGAACGGTGCCGCCTTGATCTCGTCGCACGTCGAGTTGCCCCAGATGTGCTCCGGCGCGATGTAGACCCACGGCGGACGGACCGGAGCGCTGGTGGGCTCCTTCGTCGTCCACACGAGCTGCGTTGGGCTCGTCGCGGCGATCGATTCGGTGAAGTCCGGGACGAGGTAGTCCAGCGAGTTGCCCAACTTGCACTCGAGCGTCTTGTTGTAGGTGAAGGCGATGTCGTTCGCGGTGAACGGCTGGCCGTCTTGCCATGTCACGTCGTTGCGGATGTCGAAGGTCCAGGTCAATCCGTCGGCGGACTGGGTCCAGTTGGTTGCGATCCCCGGCGCCGCGCTCAAGTTGTTCTTGTCGAAGTTCTCGAGCAGGTCGAAGTTCAGGGACAGCACCTCGTACTCGGGGGTCTCCAACGCCTTCCACGGGTTGACCGTGCGCATGTCGTTGATCGTGCCCTCGACGAAGGTGGATGTGGGGCTGGCAGATGCGCCACCGCTGGATGCCGGTGTGGAGCTCTGAGCCCAGGCGCCGCCCGCAGCAAGGATCATCGTCATGAACCCGCTAACGGTGACCACGAGCCCCTTATGGACCTTCTTCATGGTGCCTCCTTCCGTGGAGCGTTCAGGTCTTTCGTACGTACCTACGAAGCAGCGCGGACGCCGGGTTGGTCGATGGTCAGGGTCTGTGCGTCGGCGTCCAGGGTAGCTTGCACCCCAAAGGGGATCGTGGCGAGGTGTTTGCCGTGCCCGAGGGGCAGTTTGTAGATCGTGGGGACGTGCAGCGGGGCGAGGCAGCGCTCGAGCACGTCCTCGATCGAGCGCGTCCGGGGTGCCTCGGGGCGAGCCTCCCGCCAGTCGCAGTCCTTGAGCTCGCCGACGACGACGCCCGCGAGCCCCTGGAGTTTGCCGGCCAGCTCGAGCTGGTGCAGGTGGACCTCGATCACGTAGGGCGGCTCGTTGACCTCTTCCAGCAGCAGGATCGCGCCGGCGAAAACCGGGTCCCAAGGGGTGCCGATCAGGTGGACGAACGTAAAGAGGTTGCCACCGACGATCGGCGCCGTGACCCGGCCGGGCACGATCGTGCGTACATAGGGGTCGTCGGGATCGCGTGGTACTTCGCCGACCCCGCCGGTCTCGAAGGCCGCGACCGCGGAGTCCCACGTGAACGGCTTTCGGTCGGGGATACCCATCGAGCCGAAACCCGGGCCGTGGAACGTCGCCAGCCCCGCGGACTGCCGCAGCGCGATGTGCAGATTGGTGATGTCGGAGAAGCCCATCAGGGCCTTGGGGTTGGCCGCGATCGCGTCGTAGTCCAGGTAGGGCAGGATCTCGATCGCGCCGGTGCCGCCCCACAGCACCTGGATGACGTCGACCTCCGGATCGGTGAACAACCCCGCGAGGTCCTCGGCCCGCTTCTCCGGCGGGCCGGCCACGTAGTCATCTTGCGCCCAGACGGAGTCGGTCAGCTTCACGCGGTAGCCGCGATCCTGCCACCAGTGGAGGGGACGGTCGATGTCGCTGCCGTTGAAGTGGGGGCCTGAAGGGGCCATGACGCCGATCGTTCCGCCCTTGGGGAGGGGTCGGCCGAAGCGGGTCGCCGCGACGGTGTTCACGGCTTGTATGCCTCCCCGGGGTGATGACCGAATGCTGTTCGGCAAAACGTGGCCATGTCCGTAGATCGTTCCCCTTCCGATCCTGCGTACCCGTGATCCATACGGCTCCGGAGATGTGCGTAGGCGCGCATTATCCGGAGAACGGGAGAGAAACGCTAGTCCCTTTTTCCTACTTCCTCTGCCAACGTCTTGGCCTCGATCCCGCGGATGAACACGCCCTTCTCGTGGGTGTAGGTGTGGATGTCCCGAGGGTGGGCGGCCGCCAGGCCCCGCTTGAGCGTCGCGTAGGCCGCCGCGTCCTCGGGATGCGTCCGGAGCCAGTCCCGGAAGTCGAGGTGGCGTCGCTCCCAGTGGCTGCCCGATCGGCACGCGTGCACGTGGACGTCTCGCTCGTCCCCTTGGTTCCTGCTGAAGAACTCGTGCGCGTCATCCCAGGGATCGAGCGTCCACACGAAGCCGATCGCCATCAGCGGATCCGCGTAGGCGGTTCGAGGCACCATGGAGGCCATAGAGACTTGGATGTCGATCGTCGGTTTCGCCGGCAGTCCCGGCACTGACGTGGAGCCCACGTGGTCGATCCTTTCCGCTAGGTCGCCGAGCGCCTCGCGGAGTTCCTCTGCTACGTGTTCGAAGCGCGCGGGCCAGGTCGGATCGGGCTCCGCGAGGCTGTACGCGCGCGTTCGGCCGACCCGCGAGCCGGCGCGCGCACGAGACCCGTGGATCCGAGCGACGAGGACCAGCGCGTCGAACAACGACTGCTGGGCTCGATCGTGCAGCGCCGTCTCTTCGGGGTGCCACTGCACACCCAGCATCCACGTTGCCCACTCGTCCTGTTGATCCTCGACGGTTCGTTCGACCGCCTCCACCAGCCCGTCCGCGCTCCAGCCGGTCGGCGCGAGACCGTCGCCGACACGGTCGACGCCCTGGTGATGGTGAGAGGAGCAAGACAAAGGCCCGCTCTTGGTGAGCGCCGCCAGCCTGCTGCCCGCAAGCGGCTCGACGTCGTGCATCGCCGCGGTGTCGTCGACGGGGACGCCATGGGGCAGCAGTCCGGGAACGTCGGGCACGTGTGCGTGCAGCGTGCCACCGAAGGCGACGTTCATCACCTGCATCCCCCGACAGATGCACAGCGTCGGCATCGCTGCCGCGTCGGCAGCCAGCACTAACGCGATCTCGAGCTCGTCGCGAGCGGCGTCGACCCCGTAGAGGTCCGGTCCGGCGCCCCCGCCGTACCGCGAGGGGTCCACGTCGCCACCGCCGGCCAGCAGGAGCCCGTCGAGCGGCTCGAGCACGTCGGCCGCCGCACCAGGTTGGCCGGGTGGCACCAGGACCGCACGCCCGCCGGCCCGGTGCACCGCCTCGACGTAGGGTGCGGGGACACCGAAGCCGCCCTCCGGCCAGCGGCGCACCCTCGCGCCGTCGAGCGTGTAGGTGACGATCCCGATCAGCGGGGCGTACGTCACGCGCCGGTCCTGTCCGCGAACGTGGAGAAGCGTTGGAAGATGCGCCGGCCGCGCTCCTCGTGGGCCGCCCCGAGCGATGCCGCTTCGACCCGAAGCTCGTCGGCGTCGCGACCCCATTCCGAACGGAGCTGCTCATGGCCCATGCCGTCGATCCAGGCGCCGATCTCGGCTCGGTCGACCTCGAAGTGGAATTGCGTGGCCCACGTGCGTTTGCCCAGCCGGAAGGCTTGGTTGGTGACCGCGTCGTTGGTCGCGAGCAGCGTCGCGTCGGCTGGTAGCTCGAACGTGTCCATATGCCACTGGAACACGGGATCGCCTTCCACCAGCGTCCCCAGCAGTGGATCGCTCGCCGTTGCGTCGGTACGACGGATCGGCACGAATCCGATCTCGCGCTCCGGCGCCCGATGCACCGACAAGCCGAGCGCCCATGCCAAAGCTTGCGCGCCGAAGCAGATGCCGAGATACGGCAGTTCGCGCGTGATGGTCCGCCGGACGGTGTCGCGCACCGCGTACAGGAACGGTTGCTCGTCGGCGTGCTCGGTGTTGAACGCGCTACCGAACAGGATCACACCGCTCACGCCCGCAAGATCGGGTGCCGGTTCGCCTCCGATCGCATCCCAGACCATGTAGGCGCGATCGATCTCGGCCAACGCGGAGGGCGCGACCCCGAAGGTCTCGTCGTGGTCGGCGCGAATGAACAGGATCGGGCCCATCGGGGCCGATTCTAAAGCGCCTCAGGTGCCGGGCTCGCCGAGGGTCGCCTCGGCCAGCAACGTCGCGACGTCGGCCACGCGCATCTCGGAGCCGGCGGCCTTGGCCGCGTCGTCGAGCATCACGAAGCAGTATGGGCAGGCGACCGCAACCGTCTCGGCTCCGGTACCCGCGGCCTCGGCGAACCGCGTGTCGTTGATCCTCGCGTCGCCGCCCTCCTCCATCCACATGCGGGCCCCGCCGGCGCCGCAGCAGAACGACCGTTCGCGGGCGCGTTCCATCTCGGTCGTGGTCAGCCCCGACGCGCCGAGCAGGTCGCGCGGCGCGTCGTAGTTCCCGTTGTGCCGTCCGAGGTAACAGGCGTCGTGATAGGTGACCGAGCCGCTTGCGGCCGGCGTTGTGAGCAGGCGCTTGCCCGCGATCAGATGCGACAGCAGTTCGGTGTGGTGCACCACCTCCAGCTTCGCGCCGTAGTCCGGGTACTCGTTGGCGAGGGTGTTGAAGCAGTGCGCGCACGTCGCCACGATTTTCTGCACACCCGCTTCGGCGAATGTCGCGACGTTCTGCTCGGCCAGCATCTGGAAGAGGTACTCGTGGCCCATGCGCCGCGCCGGGTCGCCGGTACAGCGCTCGCGCGGGCCGAGCACAGCCCACTCGATCCCCGCGGCGTTCAGCAGCCGCGCGACGCTTTGGGTGGTCTGCCGCGCGCGCTCGTCGAAGGCGCCGGCACATCCGACCCAGAAGAGGTACTCGGGGGCCTGCTCGCCCGGCTGCAGCACGCGCACCGGGATCTCGCCGATCCATTCCGTGCGCGTCGCGGCCGGTTGTCCCCACGGGTTCTGATTCGGACCCTCGACCCCGCGCAACATCGTGCCCGCCTCGGTCGGGAACCGCGACTCGGCCATCACGAGATTGCGGCGCAGGTCCACGATCGCATCGACGTGTTCGATGTCGACCGGGCATTCGCGCACACACGCGCCGCAGGTCACGCAGTCCCAGACGACCTCGTCGGTGACGGCGTTCGGCACGAGCGGCTGCAGCTCGACCGTTCCGGCGGCCATCGCTGCCGGATCGATGCCGGCCACGTGGTCGCGCAGGTCCATGATCAGCAGCTTCGGGGACAGCGGCTTGCCGGTGTTCCACGCGGGACAGACCTCCTGGCAGCGCCCGCATTCCGTGCAGCTGAACAGGTCCAGCAGCTGCTTCTTCGACAGATCCTTGGCCGTCCCCACGCCGAAGCGCATGTCCTCTTCCGGCCCCTCGAGGTCGATCCGCTCGGGCGCGAGGTACCCGCCCGGCCCGTTCTTGGCGAAGTAGACGTTCGGGGCGGCAGTGATGATGTGCATGTGCTTGGACTTGGGCAGGTACGTGAGGAACGCGAGCACGATCAGCACGTGGGCCCACACGAACACGCGCTCGAGCGTCTCGGTGGGCTGCCCGGTGCCGAGCAGCTTCGACAGCGCATCGGCGATGGGTGCGGCGCTCGGATGCGCGAACGTGCCCAGTGCGATCTGCGCGGCGTTCCACAACAACAAGGTGCCGACGATCGACAGGATCGTGAGCAGGATCCGATCCGCTTCGTCCATGTGCGACCCACGGAAGCGATCGGGCCGCTGCACCTTGCGGATGTAGAAGGCGATGCCGACGCCGATCGCGACCATCGTCGCGAACAGATCGACCAGGAAGGCGAACCATGTGGTGTCGCCGACGATCGGCAGCGTCCAGTCCGGGTTCACGATCGCGAGCATGGCTTCGACGATCGTGGGGAACAGGACGAGGAACCCCCAGAAGATGAAGGCGTGCATCGCGCCGGGAAGCGCTTTCTGGAAGAGCTTGCGCTGACCGAGCACCTGCGTGAGCTCACGCCGGGCGCGCACACCGGCCTGATCGGTGCGCGCGGTGGGTCGCGCGTCGCGGATCAACGCCCAGCGCGGACTCGCCCGCTGCACGAACACGACGACGGCGGTCGCGAGGATCGCAACCAGCGCAACGGCGCTCACGAGGTGGCCCGTTTGCGCACCTCCTCGGTCAGCGCAGGCACGATCTGGAAGAGATCGCCGATGACAGCGATATCGGCGATCCGCAGGATAGGGGCGTCGGCATCCTTGTTGATCGCCACGATGCGTTTCGCGCCCTTCATCCCGACGACGTGCTGCAGCGCCCCGCTGATGCCGGCGGCGATGTAGATCTCGGGTTTGACCGTCTTGCCAGTCTGGCCGATCTGGAAGCTGTAGGGGACCCAGCCGGCGTCGACCGCGGCGCGCGACGCGCCCACCGCAGCCCCGCCGATCGCCGTGGCGAGCTCCTGCAGCATGGCGAACGGCTCGGGACCTCCGAGCCCGCGGCCACCGGCGATCACCACGTTCGCCTCTTCGAGCTTGGGTCCGCTCGCGGCCTCCGCGTGCCGCTCGATCACCGAGGCAGTCGCGCCGCCGGGGATCACGACCTCGACCGGCACAGTTGTGGCGGTGCCGCCGGAGGGCTCGGCCACGAACGAGCGTGGCCGCACGAGAACGAGGCGGGGCTCGGGCCCCGCGAGATCGACGTCGACGACTTTCGTGCCGCCGAAGATCTCGGTTCGCGCGCGAGTAGGACCCTCGACGTCTGTGGCGTTGGCCATCAACGTCGAGCCGGTGAGGGCCTGGAGCCTGCCCGCGACGTCGCGCGCGTCGTACGTGCTAGCGAACAGGATCAGGGCGGGGCGATGTTGCCCGATCAGCGCGTGCAGCGTGTGCGCGGCGGCTCGGCCCGGCTGGTCGGCGAACACCGGCTCATCGTTCGCATACACCGTGGTGGCGCCGTGCGCGCCGAGCTCCGCGACGGCCTCGGAGGCCCCGGGACCGAGCGCAACCGCGGCGACGTCGGCGCCGAGCGTGCGAGCCTTCGTCAACAGTTCCAGTGCGGCAGCCTGCGGACCCTCCGGGGTGACCTCAGCGTAGACCCAGACGGCGCCCACTCAGATCACCTTCGCCTCTGCGAGGAGGTCGGCGATGCGCCCGATGGCGTCCTCGCCCGACACGATCTCGCCGCCGGCCTTGGGGGGCGCATCCGTCACGATCGCAACCGACTGCGATGCGTCAAGGTCCTCGACGCCGAGGTCGGCCGCCGTCAGGCGCTCCATAGGCTTTGCCTTCGCGGCCATGATGCCCTTGAGGCTCGGGTAGCGCGGTTCGGTCGCACCGGCCGTCACCGTCACGAGCGTCGGGACGGGTGCGCGCAGCACGTCGTAGCCGCTTTCCGTCTGCCGTTCGATTCGGAACCCGTCGGCATCGACCTCGAGTCTGCGGACCGCCGTGACGCTCGCCATGCCGAGCAGCTCCGCCATCGTGACCGGCACAGTGCCCGTATAGCCGTCGGTGGACTCCGCCCCGGCGATCACGAGGTCGGCGGGTTGCCGTGCGATCGCCGCGGCCAGCACGCGCGCGGTGACCAGAGCGTCGGCGCCGCGCAGCGCGGGGTCGGTGATCAAGACCCCTTTGTGCGCGCCCATCGCGAGCGCGCGCTGGACACCGGCGATGGCCTCGTCGGGGCCCATCGATACGACGGTGACCTCGCCGCCGGAGGCCTCGACCAGCTGCAGGGCCAGTTCGAGGCCGTATTCGTCACCGGGGTCGAGCGCCCCGTCGCCGCCCGTACGCACCAGCAGGTTGTCGGGCCCGAGTTCCGGGGTGCCCGTCGGGTTGGGAACGTACTTCGCGAGGACCGTGATGTTCATGGCTGCTGGATGCTACCTACCTCGCCGGTGCGCCGGTATCCATGGCGATGACGCCCGGGTCGGCAGGGTGCGACCACGACGGGATATCGTATACAGTCCTCCCTATGAGAGGCACGCCGGGGGCGTTGGAGGGGATCCGGGTCGCGGACTTCTCACGGGTGCTGGCGGGGCCGATCGCCACGATGATCCTGGGCGATCTGGGCGCCGATGTGATCAAGATCGAGCGGCCCGGTGCCGGCGACGACACGCGATCATGGGGGCCACCCTGGTCGCCCGAGGGCGTGTCGTCGTACTACCTCGGCGCCAATCGGAACAAGCGCAGCATCGCGTTGGACCTGAAGGACCCTGCCGACGCCGCGACGGCGCGCACGCTCGCTCTTGGCTCCGACGTGGTGATCGAGAACTTCCGGCCGGGCGTCATGGAGCGGGCGAGCCTGGACCATGCCTCGTTGATCGATGCGCGCGGCGACCTCGTGTCGTGTCGCATCGCCGGGCTCGGCCGAGGCGAGGTCGCGGGCTACGACTTCCTTGCGCAGGCGATGGGCGGGCTGATGTCGATCACGGGCGATGCGGGCGGCGAGCCCCGGAAGGTTGGTGTGGCCTTGGTCGATGTGATGGCTGGACTGCACGCCGCGATCGGTATCCTCGCGGCGCTCCGGCATCGCGATCGAACCGGTGAAGGGCAGTTGGTCGAGGTCGACCTGCTGTCCACGACCTTGTTCTCATTGGCCAATCAAGCCTCGAACTGGCTCACCGCCGGGGTCGTTCCCGGCAAGATGGGGAACCGGCATCCCTCGATCGCACCGTACGAGACCCTCCCTGCGGCTGACGGCCCATTCGTGATCGCGGTCGGCAACGACGCGCAGTTCCGCGCGATGTGCGACGTGCTCGGCCTGCCGGCGCTTGCCGACGACGAACGGTTCGCGACGAACAGTGCACGCGTCACGAATCGGGAAACGCTGCTCGACGCGTTCGACGCCACGTTGATGGGCGCCCCGGCTGCCCACTGGGTCCAGCGCCTCGGCGTCGCCGGCATCCCGTGTGGAATGGTCAACCAAGTTGACCAAGCATTCGCGGTGGCCCGCGAGCTCGGGCTCGATGCCGTCGTGACCGTCGGGGGCGTCGACACGGTCGCGAACCCATTGCTGTTGTCGCGCACGCCGGCCACGTACCGACTCGCCCCGCCCGGGCTAGGCGAGCACACCGACGAGCTTCGCGCGGAGCTCGATCCGTGAGCTCGCCGGTGCGGTTCGAACGCCCGCGCACGACGCAGGAGCAGGTGCTCGACGAGCTACGTCGCCGGATCCTGGTCGGCGACGTCCAACCGGGCCAGCCGATTCGGCCTGACCAGGTGGCGGCCGAGCTGCATGTCTCACGTGTGCCCGTGCGCGAGGCGCTCAAGATCCTCGAAGGGGAGGGACAGGTGCAGTACCGCGCGCACCACGGCTACGCCCTGGCCGAGCTCCGCCGCGACGACCTGGTCGAGATCTACCGCATCCGCGAGTTGTTGGAGGACGAGGCGGCCCGTGCGGCGCTGCCGCGCCTTTCGGCGCAGGATCTCGGCACGATGGAAGCCGCATGCGACGAGATGGAAGCCTTCGGCGCCACAGCCGTTGCGGCGATGGCCGTGGCGAACCGGCGGTTCCATCTGACCCTGCTGGAAGCTAGCGGCATGCCACACCTGTTGCACCACATCCGTTTGCTGTGGAACGCCTCGGACCATTACCGGTCCGTGTACTACCTGGACGAGACCCATCGCGCAGGGGTGAACGACGACCACCGCCGGATCTTGGCGGCCGCCGCCTCCGGCGAGGTCGACGGATCGCTCGCGCTGCTCGATGCTCACCGTGACCGTGCGATCGCCGGGCTCGCCCCCGCGCTCGAGGAAGGAGCCACCGATGGCTGAGGCACTGAACCCGCTCGACCTGATCGACGTGAACGCGCTGCTGACCGACGAGGAGCGCCAGATCCGCGATCTCGCGCGCCAGTGGGTCCTGGACCGGATCCTTCCCGAGGTCGAAGGGTGGTACGAGCGGGGCGAGTTCCCCGCGCGGGAGCTTGCCAAGGAGCTCGGGAAACTCGGCTTCCTGGGGATGCAGCTGCCGGAGATTAGCGGGCTCGGTGCGGTCGCCTACGGGCTCGTCGAGCTGGAGCTCGAGGCCGGAGACAGCGGTCTCCGCTCGTTCGTCAGCGTGACGAGCGCGCTCGCGATGTACGCGATCTGGGCTTTCGGGTCCCAGGAGCAGAAGGAGGAGTGGTTGCCACGGCTGCAATCGGGTGAGGCGATCGGCTGCTTCGGGCTGAGCGAGCCCGACAGCGGCAGCGACCCGGGCTCGATGCGCACGTTCGCGCGCCGCGACGGCGAGGACTGGATCCTGTCGGGCACGAAAATGTGGATCACGAACGGCAGCGTCTCGGACGTGGCGATTGTGTGGGCGAACACCGATGACGAGATCCGCGGTTTCGTCGTGCCGTGCGACGCGCCCGGGTTCAGCGCTCCCGATATCCACAAGAAGCTGTCGCTGCGGGCCTCGGTCACCTCCGAGCTGGTGATGGACGAGGTGCGGCTGCCCGCCGGCGCCGTCTTGCCGGAGGTCACGGGGCTGCGTGGACCGCTGTCGTGCTTGAACGAGGCGCGTTTCGGAATCATCTGGGGCGTGATGGGCGCGGCGCGCGCCTGCTTCGAGTCCTCGCTGAACTACGCCAAGACACGGATCCAGTTCGACCGGCCGATCGGGTCGTTCCAGCTGACGCAGAAGAAGCTCGCCGATATGGCGCTCGAGCTGAACAAGGGCACGTTGCTCGCCTATCACCTCGGGCGGATGAAGGAACAGGGCCGCTTGCGGCCGCAGCACGTCAGCATCGGCAAGCTCAACAACACGCGCGTGGCGCTGGACATCGCGCGCACGTCGCGCGGCATCCACGGAGCCAACGGCATCACGCTGGAGTACCCGATCATGCGTCATATGACGAACCTCGAGTCGGTGATCACCTACGAGGGCACCGAAGAGGTACACACGCTGGTGATCGGCGAAGCCCTGACCGGCCTCCGCGCGTACACCTGATGGCGGCGCTGATCGACGACGCCGACAGCGTGTTGGTGGTCATCGACACCCAGCCCGGCTTCTTGGGCAAGTTGGACCCGTCTCAGGCGGTAGCGCTGGAGCGCCGGATCGCCTGGCTGGTCCGCCTGGCGCTCGCGCTCGATGTGCCCCTCGTGGTGACGGAGGAAGAGCCCGAACGCAACGGCGGCACCGCGGCGACGATCGACGCATTGATCCCGGTCGGCGTGACCCGGCATACGAAACCGGCCTTCGGGCTGGCGACATGCCCGCCGATCGTTGCGGATGTGGAGCGGCCCGGTCGCGGGACGGCGGTGCTCTGCGGCCTCGAGACCGATGTGTGCGTCGCGCAGTCGGCGCTCGGCTTGGACGACCGCGGGATGCGCGTCGTGGTGGTGCTCGACGCGGTCGGCGCGCCGGGCGACGCGCACGACCAAGGTCTCGTAAGGATGCGAGACGCCGGCATCGAACTGGTGGGGCTGAAGGGTCTCGCCTACGAGTGGCTGCGAACGGTCGAACGATCGTGGGCGATCGACGCGGGGCTTCCGGACCCGCCACCCAGGATCGTGCTGTAGCGATCGAGCTCGGTCAGCGCGCGAACAGCAAGAACAACACGAGCACCGCGAGGGCTATGCCCAGGATCGCGATCGTCAGGCCGCAACCGCCGATCCGTCGGGGAGCCCCATCGGACACATGCTCTGTATCGCGGACATGTGTGTCGCTCTGGCGATTCTGGAAACCACGCATCCGTTCATCCATCGGCATGCCCGGCATCCTATTCTCGGATCGCGCGCTAGCCTTCGTGCATGCGGATCGGGGTGCACCTGCGGCACTGGGAAGGATCCCCACACGATGTGGCGGGGCTCGCGAAGCGCGCCGAGGACGCCGGGCTCGAGTCGGTCTGGGTCTCGGAGACCTGGGGATCGGACGCGACCATCCTCGCCGCGTGGATCGCGGCGCACACGTCGCGCATCGCGATCGGCACGGGCGTGCTGCAGATGCCCGCGCGAACGCCGGCCGCCGCAGCGATGGCAGCCCTGACGCTCGACCACCTCTCCGCGGGCCGTCTGCGCCTCGGGCTCGGCGTGAGCGGGCCGCAGGTGGTGGAAGGCTGGCACGGCGTGCCGTTCGCATCGCCGCTTGCCCGCACGCGCGAGTACGTGACGCTGGTGCGTGCGGCGCTCGCGCGCCGCGAACCCCTGACCCTCGACGGTGAGGTCTATCGCCTGCCCGTACCGGGCGGTCCCGGCAGGCCACTCAAGGCGAACGTGAAGCCTCTGCGCGCAGAAGTGCCTATCTACCTTGCGGCGATGGGGCCGAGGAACGTCGCGCTCACCGCAGAGATCGCCGATGGCTGGTTGCCGCTGCTCTTTTGCCCGGAGCACGTGGACGTGTTCGGATTGCCCTCGATGCCTGCTGCGTTCGACATCGCGCCGATGGTGCTGACGGCGATCGGGGAGGACCTCGCGGCATCGCGTGACGCGGTGCGCCCCCAGATCGCCCTCTACGTCGGCGCCTACGGCACGAAGACGAGGAACTTCTACGCAGACATGGTGCGGCGCTATGGCTTCGAGGCCGAGGTCGATCGCGTCCAGGACGCCGCCCTCGGCCGGCGGATGCCCGATGCCGTCGCCTCGGTGTCCGACGCGATGGTGGACGCCCTGGCGCTCGTCGGGCCGCCCGGCCGGGTGCGCGAGCGGATGCTGGCCTACGCCGAGGCCGGCGCGACGTCGCTGCTTGCCATGACCACCGACGCCGCGACGATCGAGGCGATGGCGAAGGTGGCGACATGACGATCTATCTCGAGGAACTCTCGGTCGGCACCGAGGTCGTGAGCGAGCGCCGGGTCGTGACCGCGGAGGACATCGACGCCTTCTGCGAACTCTCGGGCGACCACAACTCGCTCCACACCGACGACGACCATGCTCGCGCCGCTGGGTTCGGCGGCCGTATCGCGCACGGACTGCTCGTGCTCTCGATCTCCGGTGGGCTGGTCTCCGACGAGGACGACTGGGCGATCGGCGCCTACCTGGAGGAGTCCCGTCGCTTCGTCGAGCCGGTGCTGCCGGGCGACGAGATCTACTCGGTCTCGCGCATCACGGAGATCCGTCGGTCACGCTCGAAGTCCGATCGCGGGATCGTCACGATGACGGTCGAGACCCGGAACCAACGGGAAGAGGTGGTGCTCGCGGGCACCGACATCGTGCTGGTGGGCGCCCGAGGGATCGGGTGATGCGGACCGATCCCGACGCCGAGCGCGCGCTCGTCGCGCTCGCGTACGATTTCGCGGTCAACGAGATCCGACCGGTGGCGGCGCGGCACGACGAGACCGAGGCGTTGCCGGTCGAGGTGCTCCGAGGCGCCGCGCGCATCGGTCTCACGTGTTTCGACCTGCCGGAGGCATACGGCGGCGGGGGGATCGAGTCCGTGCGCACCGCCTGTCTGATCGGCGAGGAGCTCGCCTGGGGCGATTCGCCGATCGGGTCGTTGGTCGGCAGCGCCTCGTTCTTCGCGATGCCGCTGACGGAACTGGGGACCGAGGAGCAATGCCGGCGTTGGGTCCCACCGTTGTGCACCGAAGACCCGCCGATGACCGCGCTCGCGATCACCGAACCGGGCGCCGGTTCGGATGCGGCGGCCATCACGACAACGGCGACCCGGGCCGGCGACGGCTACCTGCTGAATGGTGCGAAGACGTGGGTTAGCGGCGCCCCCGACGCCTCGTACTACCTCGTGTACGCAACCGTGGCGCCGGGCACGCGCGCCAAGGGGATCACGTCGTTCGTGGTCGAGAAGGGCGATGCCGGGTTCACGCTCGGCAAGAAGCTGCCCAAGATGGGCTCGCGGTGCTATCCGACCGGCGAGCTGTCCTTCACCGATTGCTTCGTGCCCGATGACCGGCGGATCGGCGAGGAAGGTCAGGCCTTCTACAGGGTGATGCGTTCGTTCGACCGGTCGCGCGTCACCCTGGCCGCCAACTCGATCGGGATCGGGCGCGCGGCGTTGGAGTACGCGGTCGAGTACGCGAAGCAGCGTGAGGCCTTCGGCAAGAAGATCCACGAGTTCCAGGCGGTGAGTTTCCGATTGGTCGATGCGAAGATGGCGTTGGACCAGGCGCGGCTGATGATGTTGCACGCCGCGGATCTGGCCGACGCCGGCGAGCCGTTCGCGACCGAGGCGTCGATGGCCAAACTCGCGGCGTCCGAAGCGGCCTGGCAGGCAACGAACACGGCGGTGATGACCCTGGGCTCCTATGGTTATTCGCGCGAGTACCCGGTGGAGAAGTGGCTGCGCGACGCCAAGCTCGAGGAGATCTACGAGGGCACCAGCGATATCCAGCGGCTGATCATCGCCCGTTCGATGTTCCCACGCGGCACGGGGTGAGGATCAGGCGGGCTCGCCGGCGGCAGTGAGCCAGTCGTCTATCGGCGCGCCTGCTCGCGGCGCTACCCGCGTTCGAAGTAGCGGGAGAGCTCCCAGTCGGTGACGACCTGGTTGTCGAAGATGATCTGCTCCTGCTCGGCG
>JBDUBL010000100.1:0-5801 GCA_040004125.1 Actinomycetota bacterium | reverse complement strand
GGCGCCGCGGGAGCGACGCCAGCGCTCGGCGCACGTCGAGGGCGTCCTCACTCGACGCGTCGACCGTCGCGACGGCGACCAGTCGTGGTCGTGCGAGCCGTTCGATCCGCAGGTGCCGCAGGCCGCTTCGCGACAGGTTCATCGCAACGGCGGCGACCCACCGATCGAGGGCAACGATCTGCTCGCCGCGGTCGGTGCGCTCCCAGGCCCGTACGACGGCCTCTTGCACGGCGTCCTCGGCGGTTGACAGGTCGCCGGTCACGAGCGCGACGGCGCCCACCAACCGGGCATACCCGTCCCGTAGGAACAACCGGACATCGGCCTCGTCCACGGACCCTCCTCGTCCGAGCCTAGGACGTTCCAGAGCCCTCCGAGGTTGCCTTTGGGCTCGGGTAAGGTGACGAGATGCCCCAGGTCACCTGTCCCCGATGCGGCGCGCGTCAGCCGGTCGGCGACGGCGACGACAGCTACACGTGCTCGAAGTGCCGGACCGCGTGGATGTTCGCCGCCTGCGAGAATTGCGGGGTGCGGTTCCACATGCGCCCCGGCACCACCGACTGGACCTGCCCCGAATGCGGCCACGAACACGGCAGCGCGACCATGGGCGAGTTCGAACCCGAGCCGTCGTCCTCGCCACCTCCGGTCGATCCGGTGGTCGCGCCGGCGCAGACGGGAGGACGTCAGGGCCCCCCGAAAAGATCGAGGCGTCGACCGCTGACTCGCGCTCGCCTCGCGACCATCGCCGTCGCCGGGATCCTCGCGGTGATCGCGATCGCCTACGCTTTGTCGTCTCTGGGCGGCGAAACGGCGGCCGAACCGTCCCCATCGGCCTCGCCGTCGCCGTCGTTGACCACCACGCAGGCGCTCTGTCTGCATCTGCGAGATCTGCAGACCCCACGTGAGGACGCGCTGACACGGCTCGCGGACACGCTCAAGTCAGATGCGGTCGCGATCAAGGCCGAAGGAGACACCGAACTCACGGCCGCGGTCCTTCGTATGCGCAAGGCCGTGCTCGACTACCGGGATGCCCTTGCAGCGCACGGCGACACCAGCACGGCCTCCGCGGAGATCGCCGACGCATACGGCGGCATGCCCTGCGGATAGACGTTCGTTAGCACTCTGCGGCCTAGAGTGCCAGCTATCATCGCGGCATGGCCGAACGTCCCGAGCTCACGTCGCGCAAGGCCACCGTGTTGCACACGATCGTCGAGGCTTACGTCGCGTCGGGCGAGCCGGTCGGCTCCGAGGCGATCGCCGACCGGGCCAAGCTCGGCGTGTCGAGCGCGACGATCCGAAACGAGATGGCGGCCCTTGAAGAGCAGGGCTACCTCACCCATCCGCATACCTCCGCCGGACGGATCCCGACCGACGCCGGGTATCGCCACTACGTCGACGCGCTGCCGGCGACCCGCTTGAAGGACGGGCAGCGACGCCAGATCGCCACGCACTTCGCCGAGGTGATCCTGGACCTGGAAGAGGTCCTCAAAGGATCGGTCCACCTGCTGTCGCGGCTCACCCAGTACGCCGGGCTTGCCGTGCCGCCCGGTGCGTCGGACGACCACCTCGTCCGTCTCGAGGTGATCGACATGGGCCCGACGCTGCTAGTGCTCGTGGTCGGTCAGCACGGCCGTGTGGACAAACAGATCATCGATCGTCCCGACCATATCGATGCGCGCGCGCTCACTGCGGCGGAGCGTCGGCTTGACACCGTGCGCGGCACGACCTATCTCGACGCGCAAGCGGCCCTGCTGTCGATGGCCGCCACCGAGCCGCCGGGGCCCCACGATGTGTTGCTGATCGCGGCCGACGTGCTCCGGATGGCGACCCAGGGCGAGCGGGCCGGCCACGTCGTCGTGGGCGGTGTCGCGAACCTGACCGATGAGACGCAGGCCTGGCGTCGCGACACGCTGCGCCGTTTGGTCGAGACGCTCGAGCGTGAGCAAGAGATGGTGCAAGTTCTGCACGATGTGGCCCCCGCTGCAGACGTGCGCGTCACGATCGGCGAGGAGCATCCCACCACCGGCGAGTGGGGCGCCTCGATCGTGGCCGCGCCCTTCACGGCCGGCGATGCAACGGTCGGCACCATCGGCGTCGTCGGTCCGACACGCATGGACTACTTCTCCGCGATGGCGGCGGTGCGCGCGGTCGCCCAGCGCCTGTCGGACGCCGCGATCGAAACGGAGCAGTAGTGGCGCCGGTCCGCGACCTCTACGAGATCCTCGGAGTGCGCCGGGATGCCACGGATGACGATATCCGCAAGGCGTATCGGCGTCTTGCCCGCGAACATCACCCCGATGTCAACGGAGAGCCTGCCGCGGAAGCGCGGTTCAAGGAGGTCGCCGGGGCCTACGAGATCCTGTCGGACCCCGAGAAACGCGCCCGCTACGACACCTTTGGCAGCGCCAACGGCCCGAGCACCGCCGGGTTCACTGATATCTCCGAGATTTTCGAGATGTTCTTCGGCGGCGGTTTCGGGGGGTTCGCGGGGGGGTCGCGGCGCAGAGGTCCTCGCGGTCGCGCCCAGCGCGGCGAGGACCTCGCGGTGCGCATGCGGCTCGGTTTCCATGACGCCGCGTTCGGGCTTCGACGGGAGGCCGAGATCGAGCGGCTGGCCGTGTGCGCCACGTGCCTGGGCAATGGCGCGCAACCGGGGACCGCGCCGGTCGGATGCCGCGCGTGCGGGGGTAGCGGAGAGGTGCAGTCGGCGCGCCGCAGCGTATTCGGCACCTTGATGACGAGCGCCCCCTGCCCGACGTGTGCAGGCAGTGGCGAGGAGATCCCCGATAAATGCGAAACGTGCTCTGGCGCCGGCCGCGTGCGCGAGATCTCGACGACCACACTCGAGATCCCCGCGGGCGTCTCCGACGGGATGGAGCTGCGCGTCGGGGGATCCGGACATGCGGGGATCGCAGGCGGGCCGGCCGGCGATCTGTTCGTGCGGCTCGATGTGGAGCCGCCCGCGGACTTCGAAAGGCGGAATCAAGATCTGCATACCGTGCTGGACGTGTCGATCACCCAGGCGACGCTCGGGGCCGAGATCGTGATCCCCGGGATCGAGGGCCACGAGACGATCCACGTCGAGCCCGGGACCCCATCGGGAGCGGTCGTGCGGATGAAGGGCCGGGGCATCCCGAACCTCCAGCGCCGCGGCCGAGGCGACCTGTTCGTCACGCTGCATGTGGTGGCGCCGACCGAACTGTCTCGCGAGGAGCGCAAGCTGCTCGAGCAGCTTGCAGACCTCCGTGGGGAGCCCCGCAAGGGGGCGGTCGAGGGCACCATCCGACGCCCCGGGTACTAGGCTCTGGCAGATGTCCGACACCAGCTGCATCTTCTGCAAGATCGCCGCCCGTGAGATCCCAGCCGAGATCTTGCGAGAGTCCGATCGCGTGATGGCGTTCCGCGACCTGGACCCGAAGGCGCCGACGCACATCCTGCTCATCCCGAAGGAGCATGTCGCATCGCTCGAGGATGTGACCGACGACCACGGGGCGATGCTGGCCGACGTCGCCCAGGCGGCCGCCCACCTTGCCCGCACCGAGGGGATCGACCAGACGGGCTGGCGTCTCGTCACGAACGTCGGACCCGATGCGGGGCAAAGCGTCTTTCACCTGCACTTCCACCTACTCGGGGGCAGGCGGATGCAGTGGCCCCCCGGCTAGGACGGGGTACGATAAGGGCCGGGCCGTCCGGAAGGGACGGCCATCGTCTTCGGAGCAGGAGGGAACGGGGCGCGGCCCCGGATCGACAAGACCCGTGGCAACCGCCACCACGCAAGTGAAGATCCTCGTCCCCGGGCACCAGTCGATGGTGACCCTGCTCGGCCAGCGCGACTCCTTCTTGAAGCAGATCGAGACGGCGTTTCCTGCCGATGTCCTCGTGCGTGGCAACGAGATCACGATCACGGGTCGCCCCGAGGTCACCGAGCAGGTCGGTCGCGTGTTCGAAGAACTGCTCGAGCTGCTTGAGCGCGGTCTCGAGCTGAGCCAGGAAGGCGTCGGCCAGACGATCGCGATGGTCAGTGGGGCCACAGACGATGCCGGTGAGGGCGAGGGGCCCCGCCCGTCCGAGGTACTCGGTGACAACCTGCTGTCGGCCCGCGGAAAGAAGATCGCCCCCAAGACCTTCGGACAGAAGCGCTACGTCGATGCGATCCGTCGCTCGACCATGACGTTCGCGATCGGCCCGGCCGGGACCGGCAAGACCTATCTCGCGGTGGCCGTCGCCGTGCGGGCTCTCCAGGAGCGCCAGGTGTCGCGGCTGATCCTGACCCGCCCCGCCGTCGAGGCGGGGGAGCGGCTCGGGTTCCTGCCCGGCACCCTGTACGAGAAGATCGATCCCTACATGCGCCCCCTCTATGACGCGCTGTATGAGATGACCGGCCCGGACACGCTGCCGCGGCTGATGGAACGCGGCGTCGTGGAGGTTGCGCCTCTGGCGTTCATGCGCGGAAGAACGTTGAACGATGCGTTCATCATCTTGGACGAGGCGCAGAACACGACGCCGGAACAGATGAAGATGTTCCTGACCCGTTTAGGTTTCGGGTCGAAGGCCGTGATCAACGGCGATGCCACGCAGATCGACCTGCAGGGTGGCGCCAGCGGCCTCGGCGTCGTGGAAGAGATCCTCGCCGACATCGACGGGATATCCTTCGTGCACCTTGGAGGAAAAGACGTGGTGCGACACAAGATCGTCCAGGAGATCGTGGAGGCCTACGGGCGCTTCGGTCAGCAGCACCTCACGGTCCAAGACTGATCACCAATGAGCGACCATGACGAACCTCCGCCCACCACCACGGTGCTGATCAGCAACCGTCAAGCCGCCGCGATCGATGAGCAGACCCTGACGCGCCTCGCGGCCAACACGCTCGCCGGGGAGGGACTGCTCGGTGTGGAACTGTCCGTGAGCTTCGTCGAGGAAACGGAGATCGAAGATCTTCACGTGCGCTACATGGACGAGCCGGGACCAACCGACGTGTTGAGTTTCCCATTGGACGACGTCGACGAGGGTGGCACGAGGCTGCTGGGCGACGTCGTGATCGCGCCGGCCGTAGCGGCGCGCAACAACCCGGCCGATCCGCAGGCGGAACTTCGGCTCCTGCTCGTGCACGGCATCCTGCACCTGCTGGGCTACGACCACGAGGAGGACGTCGAGAAGACCGAGATGTGGGCGCGGCAGGAGCGCTACAGCGGGGTGCGCGCCCCGTGACGCCGACCGACTGGCTCTCGATCCTCGTGGTGCTGCTCTCGATCGTGATGGTCGGGTTCTTCGCGGCTTCGGAGGTTGCGATCACCCGCACGAACCGCGTTCGGGCCGTTCGGCTGCGCGAGGACGGCCGCCGTGGCTCGACGCAGCTTGCCCGGATCGTCGAGAACCCCGCCCCCTACCTGAACGTGGTGTTGTTCCTCACGCTGCTGTTCACGATCGGCGGCTCGACCGTCGCCACGTCGTTCGCAGTGCGCCACTACCAAGGGGCGGGCGAGATCGTCGCGACGATCGGGATGACGCTGCTGCTGTTCATCTTCGCCGAGGTCACACCCAAGACCTTTGCGATCAAGCGCACCGACAACGTGGCGCTCGTGATCGCACCGGTGGTCGGGTTCCTCGGCAAGGTGCTCGGCCCGGTCGCCAACGCCCTGCTCAAGCTTGCCAACGTTCTGATGCCGGGCAAGGGGCTGAAAGAAGGCCCCTACATCACCGAGCAGGAGCTCCGTGCTTCCGCCGAGGTCGCCTCTTCCGAAGGGGAGATCGAGGAGGAGGAGAAGGAGCTGATCCACTCGATCTTCGAGTTCGGCGACACGATC
>JBDUBL010000043.1:0-19683 GCA_040004125.1 Actinomycetota bacterium | reverse complement strand
GGATGACGGTGATCACCCGCAAGGCCTACGGCGGCGCCTATCTGGTCATGAACTCTAAGCACCTGCGCGCCGACGTGTCGTTCGCGTGGCCGACGGCCGAGATCGCCGTGATGGGCGCCGACGGCGCCGTCAACATCGTGTTCCGCAAGGAGATCGAGAAAGCGGAGGACCCCGCGGGGCGGCGTGCCGAGCTGATCACGGAGTATCGCGACAAGTTCTCGACCCCGTATGCGGCGGCCGAACGAGGCTTCATCGACGACGTGATCGAGCCCGCCGAGACGCGGCCAAGGCTGATCAAGGCGTTGCGCATGCTCTCGACGAAGCGCGAGTCGATCCCGGCCCGCAAGCACGGCAACATCCCGTTGTGAGGAGCGAGCGTGTTCGAGACCGACGACGGCCGAAAGATCGATATCCCCGAAGGGCTGACGCCCGAGCAGGAGCGCGCGATCGTGATGGCGCTGGAACGCTATTTCGTCGCGGAGAATCCGAAGCCGGCGCCCTGGGTGTTGCAGGGACGGATCGAGGCCACGGGCTACGGCGCCTTGCAGGTCCGCCGGTTCGCGCGGGAGCCGTGGCACGGCCAATGGGTGGAGTTCGCGCGCAAGGGCGTGCCCCCACAACACGGCCGCAGCGACGTCCAGTGAACGCGGCGCGGGATCCGGGGAGCCCGTGAAGGTCGCGTTCCATACCGACCAGCTGTGGTTCTCGGCGCCGGGAGGCATCGGAACGTACGTGCGAGAGCTCGCACGCGCGCTGCGTGCGATGAACGGCGGCCCGGAGCTTGCGACGTTTCAGGTGGGCGCGGGTGACGGGACCGCCGACGAGGTGGTCACGGGGACGATCAGATCCGTCTACCCGCGTTGGGATCTCACGGGGCGACCCGCGTTGCCGTTCGCGTCCGACGTCGTGCATGCGACGAACCACGCGGCGATCCCGCCCGCTGCCAGAGGTGCGGGGCTCGTCGTGACGGTGCACGACCTCGCGTTCGACGTGTGCCCGGAGGCGTTCCCGCCGATGTGGCGCTGGCTGTATCGGGCAGGCGTGCGTGCGGCCGCGCGCCGGGCCGACCTGATCCTTGTGCCCTCGCTCGCCACGGCGGATGACCTGGAGGATCGGCACGGGGTCGGGCCCGAGCGGATCCGGGTGACGCCGCTTGCAGCGTCGCTTCCGACCACCTCGCTCGACGTGGATGAGGTGCTCGGCCGGCTCGGCATCGCGCGGCCCTACGTGCTGTGCCCCGCAACGCTGGAGCCCCGGAAGAACCAGGTGCGCCTGATCCGCGCGTACCGCCAGACCGTCCCCGACGTCCCCCACACACTCGTGCTCACCGGTCCACAGGGGTGGGGCGCAGACGCGATCGTCGCCGAGATCGCTCGGACCGGACCCGGCACGATCGTGCGCACCGGTCTGCTCGCTCCGGAAGATCTCGACGCGGTGCTGCGTGGGGCGGACGCCGTCGCCTATGTCTCGACCTATGAGGGCTTCGGGCTCCCGGTCATCGAGGCGATGCAGCGCGGCGTCCCCGTGCTCGGCTCGACCACGGCCGCGGTGGCCGAGACGGCGGGAGACGCGGCGCTGCTGGTGAACCCCGTCGACGTAGCCGCGATCGCCGAGGGGCTCGCGAGGGTGCTCACCGACCGAATGGTGCACGACGATCTGATGGAGAAGGGACGATCGCGCGCCGCGGGCTATTCCTGGGAGGCGACGGCGCACGCTACGCTCGACGCGTATCGCGACGCCGTCGCGAGCGCCCGCGCATGAAGATCTCCTTGATCGCCACCGTGTTGAACGCCGAGGACCACATCGGCGAGTTCCTGGCGTCGATCGCCGCGCAGACGCGCGCACCCGATGAGATCGTGATCGTCGACGGCGGTTCCACGGACGGCACGGTGGCGGCGCTGCGCGCCGCGGACGGCATCACCCTGCTCGAGGAGCCGGGCGCCAACATCTCGCGGGGCCGCAACGTTGCGATCGCACACACCGCGCACGAGGCGATCGCCGTCGCCGACGCGGATTGCGTCTACGGACCGGGCTGGCTGGCCGCCCTCGCCGGACCGCTGGAGGATGGCGCCGACGTCTCGATGGGCTGGACCGAGCCGATCCTCGCGTCGGTGCTCGACGCGTGCGTGTCGTCCCTCGGCATGCCGCTTGCCCCGGGCGAGGTGGACCCCACGACCTTCATGCCGAGTGCCCGCAGCGTCGCCTTCCGGCGCGAAGCGATCGACGGGGTGGGCGGCTACCCCGAGTGGCTCGCGATCGGCGAGGACATGTGGGTGAACCACCGCTGGCGCGAACATCCCTTCGATCTGCGGTTCGCGCCCGAGGCGGTGGCGGGGTGGCGCCCGCGTGGTTCCCTCGGCGCGATCTGGACCCAATACATGCGCTACGCGCGCGGCGACGGGCAGGCCGGGATGTACGCCGAACGGCACGCGACTCGGTTCGCCGTCTACGGCGGTCTCCTGGCCGCGCTTGCCTCCCGACGTCGGTGGCCCAAGGCGCTTGCTGCCGGCGGCGCGTTCGCCTATGTCCGCACGCCCGTGCAGCGCGCCCGGGCGCGCGTGACGTTACCTCGGGACCGGGCGATCGCCACGGTGGCGACCCCAGCCCTGCTGGCATTGACGGACCTCGCGAAGATGACCGGCTACGCGCTCGGGCTCGCGGATCGTCTGACCGGCCGCGTTCAGCCCCCGTACGGGTAGAAGCCCTCGCCGGTCTTGCGGCCCAGCTTCCCAGCGGCGACGAGCGAGCGGAGCAGGGCCGGCGCGGCATAGCGCTCCTCGCGGAACGCGCCGTGCAAGACTTCGCCGATCTGCAGCACGGTGTCCAGACCGATCAGGTCAGAAAGCGTCAACGGCCCCATCGGATGGGCCAGCCCGAAATGGATCGCCGCGTCGATGTCTTCCCGCGTCGCAAAGCCGCGTTCGTACAGCCGGATCGCGTCGAACAGGTACGGGATCAACAGTCGGTTGACGATGAACCCGGCCTCGTCGGCCGAGCGCACGCAGGTCTTGCCGAGCACCCCGGCGCCGAACGCGCGGGCGAACGCCACGGTCTCCTCGCCGGTCGCCGACGACGGCGTGAGCTCCACCACGGTCATCACGGGCACCGGGTTGAAGAAGTGCATCCCGATCACGTTCGCCGGCCGCCCCGACGCCGCGCCGAGAGTCGCGATCGGGATCGAGGAGGTGTTCGAGGCGAGCACGACGTCCGAGCGTGTGATCGCGCCGAGCCGTTCGAAGATCAGCCGCTTCGCTTCCGGGTCCTCGGTCGCGGCCTCGATCACGAGATCGGCATCGGCCAGGGCGTGCAGGTCCGTCACCCCCGAGATCCGGTCGATCGCGGCCGCGCGCTCGACCTCGGTCAGCTTCCTGCGCGACACCGCCGCATCGAGGGAGCGCCCGATGCGGTCGTGCCCCGCGACCGCGAGCTCCTCGGTGCCCTCGACAAACGTCACCTGCAACCCCGCCCGAGCGCACACCTCGACGATGCCCGAGCCCATCAGGCCACACCCCACGACCCCGACGTGTCGAACGTCTTGCGCGTCCACGGCCACTGGATCCCTTCGTTGCTCGGAAGGTGCGTACGATAGTCCAGATGCCATCCCGCCCGACCGTCGGTCCTTCGGCACTGCTCGGTCTCGCGCTGGCAGGCGTGCTCGCGGGCCACTCGTTGACCTATCGCGTACTGATGCCCGACGCGCACGAACGGACCGCCGAGCTGGCACGCAACGGACACGGCTACCTCGATGGCGCGAACGCCCTGGGGTTGGTCGCGGTGATCGCTGCTCTCGCGATCGTATTCCTGGGGCGGCTTGTTCGCCCGAACGGAACCGAACGGCACGTGCTGCGGCGTCTCACCGCCTTTCAGCTGACGGCGTTCGCCGCGATGGAGCTCCTCGAGCGGCTCGGGTCCGGGGCCGGCATGCACCAGCTCCCGCGGGTGTTCGTCGTCGGCGTGCCCGCGCAATTGCTGGTCGCCGCGATCGTGGCGGCTGTCGTGCGGCTCACGCTGCAAGCGGCCACGATCGTCGCCGACCGAGGGGTGGGCGGTGCGGCGGTGGGGGCGATCGGGGCGATCGCGGCGACCCTGCGACCCGTAGTCGTTCCGCCGCTGCCCCCGACTACCGGCGCCCCTCTGGAGCGCGCTCCCCCGTTCGCCGGATGACCCACCCGCCGCCTTCGCGCGGCATCCCGAACGAACGAGCGAAGGAGTGCATCGATGCGACGAACCCTGACCGCGATCACGGCAACCCCTGCGTTGTCCCTCGTTCCCGCCGTACCCGCCTTGGCGCATGTCGAACATACCCAGGGCGATCTCACGATCGCCGTCGGCTTCGCCACCGAACCCGCCGACCTCGCCGTCGAGATCGGATTCGCCGGTCAGACGACCTCCGTGGCGGCGGAGCCGGACTTCGAGGTCGGCGAGTGGGGAACACCGGGTGACTATCGCGCGCCGTTCATCCCGACGCAGCCCGGCACCTACACCTTCCACGTGACCGGTTCCGTCGATGGGACCGACGTCGACTTCTCCGTGACGTCTGGCCCCAAGACGACGCGGGCCGACGAGGCGGTGGCCGCCGCACACGATGCGGCCGATACCGCGCGGCTCGTGGCCATCACCGCGGCGATCCTCGCGGTTGTCGCGATCGGGCTCGCGATCGAGGCTCGTCGCGGGCCGAAGGGGCAGAACGCGACGTGAACCCGATGCTCGCGCACACGGCCGGAACCGACGAGACCCTCAGCCTGATCCTGTTGTTCTCGGGGCTCTGGGTAGGGTGGATCGGGTGGTCCAGGCTGCGTGGCACGGGCTTCGACCGGATGCCGGGCTGGGGCGGCTGGACGTTGATCGGGGTCGCCGTCACGTTGGCGGTCGCGGCCACGACGGTCCCGCGGGCACTGCTCGGGCCCACCGCGACCGCCTCGACGCCGACAGGACCGCGGCCGACCACGACCGCGACGCTCCGATTCCTCTGGCCGAGGTCGGGCTTCGTGACATCCGAGGATCAGCTCACCGCGCGCCTCGAGCTCACCGGTGCGACGATCACGCCGGCGACCTCCACCAGCGTCTCGCCCGACACCGGACATCTGCACCTCAGCCTGGACGGGGCGCTCGTGTCGATGACCGGAAGCACGTTGCGAGTGGTCGACCTGCGAAGCGTGATGCCCGGCACGCACACGCTGACCGCGACGTTCGTCGCGGCCGACCATCTGCCGTTCGACCCACCGGTGCAAACCGAGCTCACGTTCGAGAAGGTGGCGACACCGTGAGGATCGCGCGCGTGCTCCTCGCGGCGGGACTCTTATTGGCGGCATCGCTCGCGGTCGTGCCGGCAGCTCAGGCGCACGCCGATCTCGTGTCCTCGGACCCGCCGGTCGGCGCGACGCTCGCCACCGCGCCGACCGAGCTTCGGCTCACGTTCTCCGAGGCAGCCGACCCGACGTTGTCGGCGATCGAGCTGTTGACCAGCGGTGCGGCGCCTGTCCCGACCGGCGACACCTCGGTGGAGCAACGGACGATCCTCGTGACCCCGATCGACGATCCGCTGCCAGATGGTGTCTATATCGTCACGTGGCGGGTCGTTTCGGTCGATGACGGGCACGTCACCGCGGGCGCGTTCGCGTTCGGGGTTGGGGTCGGGCCGAGCAACGCACCGGCCGTCTCCGAGGCTGGCACGACGACCTCAGGCCCGACTCCCCTGATGGTCGCGTCCAAGGCGGCGCTCTACGCCGGGCTGATGATCCTCGTCGCGATCGCGGTCGTCGCCATGGGACTGTTCGGCGGCACGCCCGAGGCCCGACGGCGCCTGGGTCTGATCGCCGGTGTCGTCGGGCTGCTCGGCGCGCTCGGGTTCCTGGTCTCCCAACAGCGGACGATCGGAGGATCGGTCGGGACCTATCTCGGGTCGGCGTCGGCGCGCACGGCGATCCTGCTGGTGGTCGCGACGGGCGTCGCCGCGATCTTCGCGGCGATCGGCGCACGGACCTCGCTCCGGTGGGCGCCGTGGGCGGCCGGAGCGGCGGCGGCGATCGCGCTTGCGTTCCGCGCCCACGGCGGGCACGCCGCAGCCGTCGCGGACCCCGGGCTGGCCGAGTCGATCCAGTGGATCCACATGCTGGCCGGCGCCTGTTGGGCGGGCGGCCTGCTGCTGCTGGTCCTGCTACTGCGAGAACGACGCGGCGATCCCCCGACCGGCGAGGCGCGGCGGTTCTCGGCGATGGCGCTGGTCGCGATCGGCGTCGTGGTCACAAGCGGCCTGATCCGATCGGCAGCCGAGCTCGGTGGATGGAGCGGCATCGCCGACGCACTGCACACCTCGTACGGGCGAACGCTGGCGATCAAGGTATCGATCGTGCTCGTGGTGATCGCGCTCGGCGCCTACAACCGCATGCGCGGCATCCGGCGACTGGAGGAAGACACGCGACCCCTGCGTCGAGTAGTCGGGGTCGAGCTCGTCGCGATCGTCGGCATCTTGCTGTTGACGGCCACGCTCACGAGCCTCGCCCCCCCGGTCGGCGCCGCCCCGGCGAGCGCGGCGCCCGCGAACGCGGTCACGCTGACCGGCAGCGACTTCGCGACGACGATCGACCTTGCCCTTACGGTCGCGCCGGCCCAGCCGGGGCCGAACCTCTATCGCGCGACGGTCACCGCCTACGGCACAAACCAACCTATGGCGGCCGATGCAGTCACCCTGCACCTGCGCTCCGTGACGAGGCCCGAACTGCCCGCGGCGACCGTCGCTCTGCGCCTCGACGCGGCCGGATGGGTCGCGCAGGGGCTCGACCCTTCGGTCGAGGGCACGTTCCGGGTGCTCGCGGAGATCCGGACCGGCGCCGACGTCGCAACCGTGCCACTCACCTTGATCACCCGTTCATCCGGCACCACCACCACCAACACCGTGCCGGGAGGCGACACGGTCGCGGTGGCCTCCTTCGACGACGGCGTGCACCTGGAGGGGTCGTCCTCGGCCGCCAGTCCGACGCAGGTGCACTTGACGGCGTTCGCCGCGAACGGGACCGAGTTGGCCCTGCGCGACCTCACCGTCGTGGCCACACCCATGGGGGGCGAGCCCGAGCGATTGCCTGCCGAGCGGTTCACACCTGGGCACTTCGCCGTCACCGCCCCCCTCGCCTCCGGCACCTGGACGCTCGATGCAGTCGCGACGACGCGCGATGGGCGCACCTATCAATGCACGTGGCAGACGTCGGTCGCCGGCTAGATCAGCCGCAGATGTCGACGAGCAACGGGTACGGGTTCACGGCCGAGCCGATCACCGCGTAGCCGTAGTAGCTCACCGGCCAGTTGGCCGGCACCGAGTCCGGGTGCCACTCGAAGTGATCGTGCGGCGAGCCGACCGCATCGCCGGTGTCGCCCACGTAGCCGATGACGTCGCCGGCCTGCACGGATCCGTCGGAGTTCGACGAGTAGTGGTCCAGGTGCGCGTTGTAGACGTACCCACTCGCGCCGTACACATACTCGGAGTTGCCGCCGAGCGTGTTGTACGAGCGCTTCGCGATCCCGTCGAAAGGCGCGAGGATGGGCGTCCCGTAGTTCGATACGATGTCGACGCCCGCGTGCAGGTGGAAGCCGCCCGCGTATCGGGGCGCGCCGAACCCGTCACCGAAGACCCGCGTGCCGTCGACCGGGCAGACCTGCAGCGGGTTGGTGAACCCCGGTGGCAAAGAGACAGGGGTGTGCGGGGGCGAGGAGGACGTCTGCTGTGCCAGCTGCTGGAGGTAGTCCGCGCGGGCGCTCCGAAGGTGCTGATATGTCGCGATCGTGTCCGACACGATCCGGGCGGCCTCATCGCGACGCTGCTGGATGCCCGCCAACGCGTTGATGATCCCGTCGCGCAATGACCGCACCGATATCACCTTCGCACGCTGCTGGACGCGGAGCTGTTCCAGGTTCTGCGCCTCGATCTCGAGCTCGGCCTGCAGGTTGGCAACCTCCTGCGCGAGCGAAGCATCCGATTGGGCGACCGCGTCGACGTAGGCGAGACGGTCGGAGAGATCGCCGAGCGACGTGGCGCCGAGGAAGACCTCGAGTTCGGATCCGGGCCCCGACATGAACGCCTGGACCGCGCGTTGGTTCAGCTGCGCCCGGATAGCGTCGTATCGCGCCTGGGCCTGGGCGATGCGAGCCTTCGTCGCGTCGATCTCCGCGACGACCTGCTCGAGCGCGGTCTCTTCTTGATCGACCCGGGCGACGGCATCGGCAAGCTGGAGTTGCATCGTGTTGATCTCGGACTGGATCGCGTTCAGCTGTCGCTCCGCGGCGACAGCGGCCGCGTGGGCGGAATCCACCTGGTTCGAGCTGGGCGCTGCGCCGGCGATGGGCGCCGCGATGGCAACCGCCGCGATCGCGACGCACAAGGCCAGCAGGCGCGGGCCGACGGGGAAGGATCGGTCCGATCTCGTCATAAGAGGCAACTTCACCGTACAACCAACGGCAGGACCGCCGCTCGGGTGAAGAGGGACAGCCTCGTACGGGTGGGCACGCTATGCAACCACCCCGGCGGCGAGCTAGGGCGAGTCGAGCAGGGCGGGCTCCCGGAGCGCTTGGCGCCAACCGTTGCGCTCCAACGACTGCCGGGCGTTCTCGAGGGCCGGCTCGCCACCGGCGTCCCCGGCGCCGAAGAGGCTGCCCACCCACCAGACCGCCGCCGCATGCGGGTTGGCCAGCGACGGGGATGCGCTCTGGGCGGCCAGTGCTTCCAGCGACCGGTGACGCGCACCCTCACGGTCGCGTTCTGCAAGCGCCGTCACGGCCTCGGCGATCAGGAGCGTGCCGGCTCCTCCCGGATCGCGTTCCCCGGTTCGTGTCAACGGGTCGGCCAAGATCCCCCGCGCCCCCGCGACATCGCCCTGCGCGGCGAGCGTGCGCGCGAGTTCGGATGCGGTCCAGGTGACCAGGGCGCGTTCCTTCAGGTCCCGACACAGCACGAACGCCTCGCGGAGGTCGAGCTCGGCGGCATCCAGCCGGCTCGCGACCCGGTGGGTGGCGCCGCGATCGCCCAAGACGCTCGCGAGCTCCCAGCGGGCGCCGAGCTCGCGCAGGATGCGGACCGCGGCATCGGCATGTTGCGTCGCATCCTCGAGGCGCAACAATCGGCGCGAGGACGCCGCCACGACCTGGTGCGCGATCGCGGCCGAGAACGACTGCCCGGAGGCGTCGGCGATCGCCAGCGCCTCGAGCCCGATCCGCAGCGCCTCGGCTTCGTCGCCGCGGGGCGATGTGACGCTGGCAAGCCCAACCAGCGAGCGCACCTCCGCCCACGCGTCTTGTCGTGGCCCCGCCCGCACGACGTCGAGCGCCTCGCGGAACAACGCCTCGGCCTCGCCGAGCCGGTTCCTCCAGAACGGCACCCAGCCGGCCATAAGAAGCGTGCGGGCGAGGACATAGGGGTCCCCGAGCCTGCGCGCCGCCTCCAGCGAACGGCCGAAGAGGTTGGCAGCCAGATGGTCGTCACCACGGATCGTCAGCGTGATGTCGGCGAGGAACCGCGACGAGTGGGCCACGACGCGGTCGTCTCGGGCACCGAGCGTCATCGCCTTGCGGAACCGCGTCTCCGCCTCATCGAAGTCGGCCAGCCAGTACCGCGCCTCTCCCAGCATGCCGACGATCCAAGCCTCCCGCACGACCCATTCCTCCTCGGGACCGGCGAGTGCCAGCGCCCGCTCGTAGAGATCGACGGCGGCTCGCGACTCGATCTTGCGGCGCGCCGCATCGCCGGCCTTCGTGAGCGCGTCGACTGCACGGTCGGCGAGGGTGCGATCGTTCGGATCGAGATCGAGCGAGGCCCGCGCCGCCTGCTCCAGATGGAACGCGATCGTGCGCGGATAGCGATCGATCAACGCCGGTTCGGACAGCTTGTCGGCCACCCGGACATGCAGTCGCTGCCGCTCGCGCTTCGCCAGAGAGTCGTACGCGACGTCGCGCAGGACGTCGCTGCGGAACCGCCAGACATCTTCGTGATCCTCGTCGGGCAGCAACAACTCCTCGCTCTGTGCCTCGGCCAGCAACTCGGGGCGGGGTTCGACGATCAACGACAACTCCTCGGTGTCGAACCTGCCGCGAGGGAACACCGAGGCGCGTCGCACGAGCTCGCGCGCCGCGGGCGAGAGCTGATCGATGCGTGCCGCGATCACCGCCTGCACGGTGGCCGGCAACACCAGATGGGTCGGTGCCGGCCCCGCCGGCGGCACGACCTTGTCGTCGCGCGCCAGCATGCCGGTGATCTCGATGATGAACAGCGGGTTGCCGCCCGCGTGGATGGCGACCCGCTCGGCATCGGCGCGGTCGAGCCCACCCGCCTCCATCGCCAGGCGCACGGCGTGCTCCGGCGAGAGCTCCTCAACCCACAGCGTGACGGCATCGGGCAGACCACCAGCCCAGTTGGGCCGGTCCTCGAGGAACTCCCAGCGGGCGACGCACACCACGAGCAGCGGCACCCGCCGCGCCTCCTTCACGAGTTGCTCGATGAGGTCCAGCAACATCGGGTCCGCCTGATGCAGGTCTTCGAACACGAGCACGACTGGGCCGTTGCGCGCCAGCCCGGCGAGCATCGCCAGCACCCCTTGGCGAACCTCCGCGACCTGATACCGCGTGTCGTCGCCCTCGTCGTCGTGCATCCCCATCGCGAGCCCGAGCCTGCGCACGGCCGCCTCCACGTCGGCAGGATCGACCCATTCGCTGACCGCGTCGCGCAGCCGGGACTCGAGCTCCTCGGACGGAACATCGGGATCCTCACCGAGCTGCCGGTGCACCATCTGTGCCAGCGGCCAGAACTCGACGTCCTCCTCGAACGGACTGGAGCGCCCCGTCAAAACCTGGGTACCCGCGGGCAAACCGGCGAGGAATTCATCGACGACCCGCGACTTGCCGATCCCGGGCTCCCCGAGCAAGGTGACTAGGTGGGCGCGTTCGCGCGAAGCGGCCCGGTCGAACACGTCGGCCAGCAACGATGCCTCCCGGCGCCGGTTCACGAACGCGATCCGACTCCGGTCCACGACCCGTCCCCGGACGCCCTCGACCGGCCACGCCGTGACCGGATGTTCGAACCCCTTGGCCTCGACCGTGCGCGGCTCCCCGAATGTCACCGACTCGCGCGTGAGCTGCACCGTGGAGTCACCGGCCAAGATCTCGCCCGGCGTCGCCGCCTGCTGCAATCGCGCACCGAGGTTCACCTCTGCGCCGATCACGATGTTGCGATCGTGCGTGGTGCCGACCGCGACCTGGCCGGTGCGCACACCGATGCGGACGCGCACCGGCGTGGGCAGACGAAGCTCCGCGGCGAGATCGTCGGCGCGCGACCGGATCTCCAAAGCCGCCCGGATCGCGCGCAGGGCGTCGTCGTCGCGCGCGGCCGGGATGCCGAACACGACGAGGACGGCGTCGCCGATGAACCCTTCCGCGACGCCGCCGTACCACGCGGCCTCCTCGGTCACCATCCCGTGGAATGCGGCAAGCACCTCGCGGAAGCGCTCCGCGTCGAGCCGTGATGCGAGTTCGGTCGAGCCGGCCATATCGACGAACACGACGGTCACGAGACGCCGCTCCGAGGCCGTGGGCACGGATACGGGGGCCCCGCAGTTCGGACAGAAGTTGGCTCCCGCCGGTAACGGCTCCCCGCAGCGCGGGCAGCGCTCAGCGCTCACCGACGTACTCGATGATCTGGATCGGGTTCCCGTCGGGATCTCGGAAGGTGGCGAACCGCGCGAAGCCCTCCACCTCGCCGACGTAGGCGTCGAAGACAGCTCCCCGCTCCTGGAGGGTCCAGCGGGTCGCGTCGAGATCCTCGACCCGTAACACGACCGTGCCGCTCGCGGGATGCTCGTCGTCGGTGCCGTGCAGGGCGATGCGGACGGGTCCCCCGTCGAGCTCGGCCCATTCGTTCCCGTCGCGACGCACCAGCGGCAGGCCGACCACGTCGGTGTAGAAGGCCAGCGCACGATCCATGTCGCGGGTCCAGTAGTAGATGTGGTCGACGATCACGGCCCCGATGCTACCCATCCGGCCGGCGATGGCCGCGGTCGAAACGGCTAGCCCTGCCCGAGAACCTTGGCCTTCTGCACCTGGAACTCCGCCTCGGTCAGGACGCCGTCATCGCGCAGCTTGGCCAGGCGCTCGAGTTCCGTCGTCGTGCTCGGCGACCCGGGCGCGACGGTGGCTGCCGTGGGAGCGACCGGCGAGGCCATGGGCGCCGACGCCTCCCCCTGGTACATCCGCTTCTTGTTCATCTCGCCTTGGTGGGAAATCGTCTTCTGCACCTCTTCGGGGTGGCGGATGTGGTTGAAGGTGTTGGTGCCGAACTCCGAGGCCGACGAGATCCGCAACGACCCGGCACCGACGATGCGATCCCAGATCCTCTGGTCGAAACGAACGTCGTTGATCGCCTCCAGCGGGATCTCCATCGAGCGTTTCGCGATGAAGCCCTCGCGATGGATCACGCGCTCGGAGGTGACCGCGAAGTTGGAGGTGAGCCACCAGATCAGACGCCGCAGCGGGTAGACGATGAAGATCACGACGACGACGGCCCACCAGATCCACGAGTTGAAGTCGAAGCTGACCGTCAGCCAGATCGCCACGGCCAGTTCGGCAACCACGACCAGCACCGGTAGCGCCAGCGCAACCGGGTGGGGTCGCAGGTCCAGGATCAGTTCTTCGTTCGGGATGAGGAGTCGCCTCGGAAACGCCATGGGCGGACGCTACCGCGGGCCGCGGGTCGCGGCAAACCTCCTAGACGGGCCGGAGGTGCTCGATCTCGCCGAACCCCACCCGGAGCTCGCCCTCGTCGGTAGACAGCTGCAACGATCCGAAGTCATCGATGCCGACCGCGCGCCCGGTGACCTCGTGCCCGCCGCCAGTCGTTGCGCGCACGACCTGGCCGATCGTGGCCGACACGGGCAGCCATGCATGGCGGACGCGCTCGGGCAAGGACGCGTCGTCGGTCGTATACGCGCTCGCGAACGCTACGAGGAACGCCGTCAGCAGCTCGCGCAGCCCGACACGGTCACCGATCGCGCCCGCGCCGTCGACCCCGTCGGGCGCCTCGAGGTTGACGCCGACCCCCACGACCACGTAGCGCAGCGCGCCGTCGTGGACCTCGGATTCCAGCAGGATGCCGCCGACCTTCTCCTCGCGCAACATCAGGTCGTTCGGCCACTTGCACGTGACGCGGCGACCGGCGGTGGCACGGATCGCCTCGGCCATGCACGCGCCGGCGAGCAGGGACAGCAGGCCCGCCCGCGCCGGCGGCATGGCCGGTCGCAGGACGACCGAACACAGGAGCGATCGATCGGGGACATCGGTCCACGTCCTGCCCAGCCGGCCACGTCCTTCGGTCTGGTGCGCAGCCGATACGAGCGTCCACTCCGGCGAGCCGGACTCGGCGAGCTCGATCGCCGCGGCGTTCGTGGAACCGGTAACCTCCTCGGCACGCACCGGGGCATTCACCGGGATCGCGGCAAGCGCCGCCAGCAGGTCATCGCGGGTCAGCATGTCGGGATTCGGTGGCGGGCGAGGTCCATGGAAGGCACGATACGCGAGTGACGAGGCAACCGAAGATCTTGATCGCCAACCGCGGGGAGATCGCCGTGCGGATCATCCGCACCTGCCGCGAGATGGGGATCGGGTCGGTCGCGGTGTACTCGGATGCCGATCGGGACGCCCTGCATGTGGAGATGGCCGATGAGGCATACCGGATCGGGCCCGCGTTGGCGTCCGAATCCTACTTGTCGATCGAGGCGATCCTCGAGGCCGCGCGGGAATCGAAGGCGACGCTCGTGCACCCCGGCTATGGCTTCCTCGCGGAGCGGTCACAGTTCGCGCAGGCCGTCGTCGATGCGGGCTTCACGTTCGTGGGCCCATCGGCGAACGCGATCGAGGAGATGGGTGACAAGGCCGCCGCCCGCCGGCTGGCCGATACCGCCGGTATGCCGATCGTGCCCGGGACGCGCGAGCCCGTCGGCGTCGACGACGCCAAGAAGGAGGCCCCGCGCATCGGCTACCCGATCCTCGTGAAGGCCGCCTTCGGTGGCGGCGGCAAGGGCATGCACGTCGTGCGTGATGCCTCGCACCTCGAGGACTCGCTGAAGCGCGCCGCGCGCGAGGCGCAGTCCTACTTCGGACGGCCGGAGGTATTCCTCGAGCGCTACGTCGATCGCGCGCATCACATCGAGGCCCAGATCATCGCCGACACCCACGGCAACGTTGTGTTCCTCGGCGAGCGCGACTGCTCCGTGCAGCGCCGCCACCAGAAGCTGATCGAAGAGACACCGTCGATGGCGGTCGATGACGCACTGCGCGAGCGGTTCGCGGCGGCCGCCACCGCGCTGGTGCGCCAAGCGAGCTATGTGAACGCCGGCACGATCGAATGCATCCTGGACGAGGACGGGTCGTTCTACTTCCTGGAGATGAACACACGCCTGCAGGTCGAACACACGGTCACCGAGATGGTCACGGGTCTGGACCTCGTGGCGTTGCAGATCGATGTCGCCTTGGGTGGATCGCTCGCGGGGCTCGAGGTCCGCCCGCGCGGCCATGCGATCCAATGCCGGATCAACGCCGAGGACCCGGGACGCAATTTCCTGCCGGGGCCGGGGCGGATCAGCCGCTACGAGGAGCCGGGCGGTCCCTTCGTGCGCGTCGACTCCGGCTTCGCGAGCGGCAGAGAGATCCCGGGCGACTACGATTCGATGTTCGCCAAGCTGATCGTGTCGGGTGCCGATCGCGAGCAGGCACGCCATCGCATGTTGCGCGCGCTGGATGAATTCGTGGTCGAGGGCGTGCCGACGACCATCCCCGTGCACCGCTGGATCCTGGAATCCGATGCCTTCCGCGAGGCGACGCACACCACGACCTGGCTGGAGAAGGCGCTCGTCGACGCGCACCTGCCCGCCCAAGGGGACCTGGCGCAAGGAGTCGTCACGAAGGCGCCGCGACCGCGGGATATCCTCGTCGAGGTCGACGGACGTCGGGTCCCCGTGCGGATCTTCGACGAACGCCGTGAGGCCGCCCCGAAGTCACCATCGTCGCACGGCGCCCACCAGGGCGAGCATATGCACGGCGAGATCCGCGCACCGATGCAGGGCACGATCGTGAAGGTCCTCGTGGAGAAGGGCCAGCCGATCCAGGCCGGCGACGTCGTGTGCATCCTCGAGGCGATGAAGATGGAGAACCACATCGCCTGTGCCCGCGAGGGCGAGATCAGCGATCTGCCGATCCGCGCCGGTCAGGTCGTCGAGACGGGCCAGTTGCTCGCCGTCATCGACTAGCCGTGCGCGTTCGCGAGGAACGCGCGGACCGTCTCGACGTACTCCTCCGGCTGTTCGACGAAGGCCATGTGCGCGCTCTTTTCGAAGACGTGAAGCTCGCTTTTCGGCAGAAGTCGCGCCATCAGCTCGGCGGCGGCGACCGGACAGACACGGTCGTAACGCCCCGCAAGCACCAGCGTGGGCTGGGTCACCTCCGCCAGCCGGGTCTCGACATCGATGCCACCGATCTTGGCCGTGGCGACGTGCCGGAGTACCTCGGCGCGAAACACCGTGTCCGCGGTGCGGGCTTCATAGTCCGCGATCCGCGGATCCGTGGGGTCCGCGAAGTGGAACGGCCATTGATCGCGCATCAACGACGCGACGTCTTGCGACGTCTGGACGAAAGCCTCGCGCTCCCACGATGCCCGTACCTGCTCGCGGAGCTCCGTGGGCTCGAAAGCCTCGAGCGCGGCACCCACACCCTCGAGGAACCGAACCGACGGGATGCCTCCGCTCACGATCGTCGCCGCCGCTTGCCCCGGGTAGTCGACCGCGTTCTGCAATGCCACGAAGGCCCCGTAAGAATGACCCAACACCGCGTACCGGCCGAGTCGCAGGTTCAGCGCGAGCATGATCACGTCCTGCGCCTGCCGCTCCAGGGTCCAGGTCGCCCGCCGGGTGCGGTCGGACATGCCGTTGGCCCGCAGATCCATGAAGACCAGACGGATGCCGTCCTCGGTCAAGGGGTCGAGGTAGTCACCGAACTCGTGATGATCCAGCCCGGGACCGCCATGCACCACGATCAAGGGAAAGCCGTCGACGGGACCTCGCTCGAGGACCCACAGCGAACAGTCGTCGATCGGAACCAGACGGCCCTCACGACTCATGCGTCGCGGGCACCCCAGCTGTCGCGGCCGGTCAGTCGGAACGCCGCCGCATGGGTCTTGTAGCGGCCGTTCACCGAGATCAGCAGCGGTGTCATCGTTTCGGCGATCCGCGCCATCTGCAGACGGCCCACGTCGACCCAGCGCATACCGTCGATGTCCTCGATCAGCGAGCCGATCACGGCCTTGGCCTCTTCGTCATCACCCATCACGAAGGCATCGCTGTCGACCGGGCGATCCAGCGCACGCAACGCGGAGGCGCCGATCGTGTGGAAGGCCGCGACCAGCCGCGTGCCCTTCGGCATGAGCGTCTGCACGAACTCGGCGGCGGAGCCGTGCCAGGGGCGGATCGCGTGGGAGGGGCGCCCGCCCACCGAGGTCATCAGCGGACTCGTGCAGTCGCACACGATCGAGTCGGGACCGAGCGCGGGCGCGATCGCGCCGTAGATCGCCGCCGCGCCCGCGAACGGCACCGTCACGATGACGACGGGCGCGGCGGCGGCGTCGGCGTTCTCGGCGCCTTCGATGACGGCGGTCGCGCCGATCATGCCGCGGGCCTCTTCGGCCTTGGCGGCGGCGCGGTCCGCGTCGCGCGAGCCGATCGTGACATGGTGCCCGGCCTGCGCGAGACGCAGCGTGAGCCCAAAGCCCTCCGCGCCGGTGCCACCGATGATCGCAACGTCCATAACCGCAGCCTAGCCGCTAGCCTGACCGACGGTGACCTGGGCGACGGCGGCGATCGAGGCGTTGGTCGGCGTCGCATGCCTCGCGATGGCGTGGCCGTGTTGGAAGCGCGGCACGCCGCTGTTTCGGGTGGTGGGCTTGGTCCTGGGGGTCGCGGGAAGCGTCGCGATCGTCAATGCGGTCGTATCGGTGGGCGCCGCCTAGGAACTCGGACGGTACTCGCCGAAGACGCCCCGCAACGCGTCGGACACCTCACCGAGGGTGGCACGAGCCCGAAGCGCTTCCTTCATCGGCGGCAGCAGGTTGTCGGTCCCCGCCGCGGCCCCTCGCACCGATGCGAGTGCAGCATCCACGGCCCCTTGGTCGCGCGTGGCGCGAAGCTCTCGAAGACGTGCGGCCTGGTCCGTGGCCTCGTCCTCGCCGACGCGCTGCAACTCGTGTTCATGCTCCTCACGCACCTGGAATCGGTTCACGCCGACCACCACCCGGTCACCGCGCTCGATCGCCTGCTGGATGCGGAACGCGGCCTCGTGGATCTCGTCTTGGTAGAAGCCCTGCTCGATCGCCTCGACCGCTCCGCCCATCCCATCGATCTTGTCGATATAGGCGACGGCCAGCCGCTCCAGCTCGTCGGTGAGCGCCTCGACGTAATACGAGCCGCCGAGCGGATCGACGACTGCCCCGAGCTCGGTCTCGTACCCGATCACCTGCTGTGTGCGCAACGCGATCTTGGCCGAATCCTCCGTCGGCAGCGCGAGCGCCTCGTCGAAGGCATTCGTGTGCAGCGACTGAGTGCCGCCGAGCACCGCCGACATCGCCTCCAACGCCGTGCGCACGATGTTGTTCTCGGGCTGTTGGGCGGTCAGCGTCGCCCCACCGGTCTGGGTGTGGAAGCGCAGCGCGACCGATCGCGGATCCTTGGCCCCGAAGCGCTCCCGCATGATGCGGGCCCAGAGCCGCCGCGCCGCGCGGAACTTTGCGATCTCCTCGAAGAAATGCTGGTGACACGCGAAGAAGAAAGACAGCCGCGGCGCGAAATCGTCGACCGCCAGGCCCGCATCGATCGCGGCCTGCACGTAGGCGATCCCGTCCGCAAGGGTGAAAGCGATCTCTTGGGCGGCCGTCGCGCCTGCCTCGCGCATGTGGTAGCCGCTGATCGAGATCGTGTTCCACTTCGGGATGCGCTCGTTGCAGTACGCGAACAGATCGGTGATCAGCCGCATCGAGGGTTTCGGCGGGTAGATGTAGGTGCCGCGCGCGGCGTACTCCTTCAGCAGATCGTTCTGGACGGTCCCCTGCAGGTCGGCGGCCGCGATCCCCCGTTCCTCGGCGACCAGCTCGTAGAGCAAGAGCAGGATCGGTGCGGTCGCGTTGATCGTCATCGACGTCGAGACCGCGTCCAGCGGGATCTGGTCGAACAACCGATGCATGTCCTCGAGGCTGTCGATCGCGACACCCGTCTTGCCGACCTCGCCTTCCGCACGAGGGTGGTCGGAGTCGAGCCCCATCTGCGTGGGCAGATCGAACGCGGTCGACAATCCTGTCTGTCCGTGCTCGAGCAGGTAGCGGAACCGCCTGTTCGTGTCGTCGGCCGATCCCATCCCTGCGTACTGACGCATCGTCCACAGGCGCCCACGGTACATCGTCGGATACGGTCCGCGCGTGTAGGGGAACGCTCCCGGTTCGCCCAGTTGGCTCGCCGGATCGAAGTCCGGATCGGCCTCGTAGACGGGGCGCTGCTCGATGCCGGAATCGGTCGTGTGGGGGTCGCTCATCGCTGTGCCGAGCCTAGCGGCTGGCACGACCTGCCGCCCTGCGCGTATCGTCACGTCCATGGACATCGTGAACCCGCAGATCGAGACGTACATGGCAACGCTGCAGGCCCGGTACGACGAGCCGGTGCTGCTCGAGATGGAGGCCGAGGGCAAGGAGCGCGGCTTCCCGATCGTGGGTCGAAACGTCGGGGTGACGCTCGAGGTGCTCGCCCGCTCGGTCGGTGCGCGCCGCGTGATGGAGCTGGGTAGCGGCTTCGGCTACAGCGCGTACTGGTTCGCCCGCGCGGTCGGTCCCGACGGCGAAGTGCATTGCACCGATGGCGACCCCGACAACGCCGCGAAGGCCGAAACGTACCTGTCGCGTGCCGGGCTCTGGGATCGCGTGCACTATCACGTCGGCGACGCGGTCGAGCAGATGGCGGGGACCGATGGCGCGTTCGACATCGTCTATGACGACATCGACAAGCACGGGTACCCGGCGGCCTGGCTCGCGGCCCGCGAACGGGTCCGGGTGGGTGGCCTGTACATCTGCGACAACGTCTTGTGGTCGGGCCGCGTGCTCGACGCCGACCCCGACCGCAACACCGCCGCGATCCTCGAGCACAACCGGCTGATCGCCGATGACGAGCACTTCGTCAGCACCATCGTTCCCACCCGCGACGGCGTGTTCGTCGCGATCCGCGTGGCATGAGCTCCCCAACAGCAACTGGGACCCCGGCTGGAATTCGGCCATCACTACCGCGTTGGTCCCGTTCGGTTCCCTCCGGGCGCGGAGGCGCGGAGACAGGGACGCTACGCCGGTCGCTCGGTCGGGTCGACCCAGCGCACAACGGTCTCAGCAGGGTCGCGGCTGGACGTTCCGCAGTAGACTCCGCGCGGCTCGCTGGACGTGGCGGCGAACGTGCCCCGCCTTCCCGGCGCTAACCTGGAAGGGCGATCGAGAACCGCAAGGAGCGACGCGTTGGCGACCAGAGCGCGCAAGACCAAGAGCGATTACGCCGGTCTGTACAAGGGCCACCCCGGCCAGTACTCCTGGATCCTGCACCGCATCACAGGCGTGGCCGTGATCCTGTTCCTGTTCATGCA
>JBDUBL010000042.1:0-20340 GCA_040004125.1 Actinomycetota bacterium | reverse complement strand
GCCTGGATCGCCCGCTGCGCGACCCCCAACCCCTCGTCGGTCGTTGCATAGGCGCCGAGTAGGCCGTCGCGCTCGAGGATCGGCCAGCGCTGCAGCGCCTCGTCGGGCTCGAGCATCATGCCGTCCCACCCGAAGGACTGCACGGCTCCCCACCGGCGCCACAGTTCGGCGAGGCGCTGCTCGCTGTAGGCGACCTCGAGGGTTCCGACGGGCAGGAGCGCGAGGGCGCCATCGACCGACAGCTCGCCGAACGCGCGGATCGTCGCGGCCGCCGTCTCGGACAAGAAGATCGAGGTGCTGGTCCGGCTGATGAGTCCCGGCGCGTGCGAGGAGGATCCGCCGGTCGCGAATAGCGGGCCTTTGTCGAGCACGGTCACGTCGGTCTCGCCACGCGCCACGAGTGCATCCGCAACCGCCACGCCAACGACACCGGCGCCGATGATCGCGATCCTGCGGCTCATGGGCCGTTGTGGGTCTCTGGCTCGAGGATCGCCTGAGCGATCCGGGCGGCATCGTCGCGACAGGTGCGATCGACGAAGACGTGGTACTCACGGTCGAGGAACGCCAGGAAGCCGCCCGACGGCGGCTTCACCCACCACACGATGTCGGCCGCTTCGAGCTCAGCGCCGATCTGCTCGGCGTGCTCCAGCGTGCATGCACACAGATGGACCGTGCGCACATCGGCCGGGACATCCCAGACGCGCCGCACGCGTTGCCGGCGTGCCTAGTCGGGTTTCTCGGCGGCGTCGGCCACGGCGACCGCGATGTCGGCCTTCGCGACCGCGTCGGCGGCAAGGTCTTCCGCGACGGCCTCTTCGACGACCGCCTCGACGGCGTCTTCGTGCAGCGCTTCGGCGATCACCGCGTCGCCCACCGCGTCTTCGGCGATCGTGTCCGCCGCCTGCTCCAGCTCTTCATCGGGCATGTGTGCTCCTGTTCGCTGAACCCTCGGAACGCGAAAGGCTAGCACGGTCCCGTCGACCGGGCGTCGCGCGACCAGCTCGCGTGTCGCCTCCGCCCCTAGATCTTGATCCGCTCCCGCTTCGGGTCATACATCGGCTCGAGCGACAGCGTCACCGGGTAGCGGCGCCCGACGATGTCGAGGTCCCAGCTGCCCGTCGCGAGATAGTCGTCGGTGACGTCGTCCTCGCGCTCGATCATGGCGAGACCCACGCCGCCGCCCAGGGTGTGCCCGTAGGCGCCGACGCGATTCTCACCCACGTGCTCGCCGTCGCGGTAGAGCTGTTCGTCCCCGTACAGTAGGGGCTCGGGGTCGTTCACGAACACCTGTACCATCCGGGCGGTTCGCACGCCGCTGTCGCGCTGCTTCACAAGGGCGTCCCGACCGATGAAGCCGCCCGGCTTGTCCCACGACACCGTGAAGTCCAACCCGACGTCGATCGGGGAGTCGGAGTTGTCGATGTCCAGCCCGTAGTCGCGGTAGGCCTTCTCGAGGCGCAAGGAGTTGAGCGCGCCGAGCCCCGCGTTGCGGATGCCGAGATCCGCCCCCGCCGCGAACAAGGCATCGAATACCGTCAGGGCGTAGTCGGTCGGGATATGCAGCTCCCACCCGAGCTCGCCCAGATAGGTCACGCGCATCGCGAGCCCCACCCCGTTGCCAACCTCGATCTCCTTGGCCCGCATGTACGGGAACGCCTCATTCGACAGATCCGCCGTCGTGAGCCGGGTCAGCAACTCGCGCGACCGCGGGCCCTGGACGGTCAGCAGCGTGCGGGCCGACGAGATATCGGTGATCGCGACGTAGGGGCCGCCTTCGGCATGCCGCCCGAGCCACGCGAGCATCCGCCGGTGGATCACGTCGGCGCCGACCACCAGGTAGCGGCCCTCGTCGAGCCTCGTGACCGTCACGTCGGTCCATATCCCGCCGCGCTCGGTCAGCCACTGTGTGTAGACGATCTTGCCGACCGGCACCGAGACGTTTGAGACGCTCACTCGGTTCAGGAGCGCCTCCGCGCCCGGCCCCTGCACCAGGATCTTGGCCATGAACGACATGTCCATCACGCCGACCGTCTCGCGGACGGCCCGGTGCTCGTTGGCCTGCGCCGCAAAGGACTGATCGCGCGCCCAACCCTGCGGACGCTCGTGCGAGACGCCCTGGTCCGCGAACCACTCCGGCACCTCGTAGCCGGACAGCACCATGAAATCGGCGCCCGCGTCGGCCAGCCGGTCGTGCACCACCGAGCGTCGTACGTTGCGGGCGCTCCAGGGCCGCCACGACGGGAAGGCGGAGTCGGCGAACAGCGCGCCCAGGAGTTCGACACCGCGCTCCTCACGGAACGCGCGGTTCGTCATGAACGGCATCGTGCGATCGACGCTCATGCCGGTGACGTCCATCGGGGGCTCGCCGTCGAGGATCCACTGCGTCATCAGCGAACCCACGCCGCCGGAGAGCAAGATCCCGAGGGAGTTCAACCCGCAGGCCGTGAAGAACCCGCGGAGCTCCGGCGCCTCGCCCAACAGTGGACCGTTGTCGGGGGTGAAGCTCTCCGGCCCGCAGAAGAACTGCCGGATGCCCGCATCGTGGAGCGGCGGGAACCGATCCATCGCAGCCGACAGGAACCCGGCCATGCGGTCCCAGTCCGGTGGCAGCACCGCGAACCCAAGGTCGGAGGGGATCTGATCCAGCGACCACGGCGCGGCCTTCGGCTCGAACAGCCCGACGAGGATGCCTCCGGCTTCCTCCCGGTAGTAGCCGTATCGGTCCGGATCCTCCACGACCGGCAGGTCGGGATCGGCCCAGGCCACGGTGTCGGTCAGCAGGTAGTAGTGCTCGGCCGCCTGCAGCGGGACGGTGACGCCGGCGAGCGCGCCGAGTTGGCGGCCCCACATGCCGGCCGCGATCACCACCGTCTCGGCCTCGATCGTGCCCCGCTCGGTCTCTACCCCGGTGACACGGCCGTTGGCCGTCGTGAAGCCCGTGACGGCAACGCCCTCGATGATCCGTGCACCGCCCATCCGAGCGCCTTTGGCGTAGGCCTGCGTCACGTCGGCCGGGTTCGCGCGGCCCTCATCGGGCACCCACGCCGCCGTCAGGATGTCGTCGACCTTGGCGGCGGGCCACAGTCGTTGGACCTCCTCGGGGCCGACCAGTTCGATCGGCACTCCGTGGGCCTTCGCGAACGAGGCTTCTCGGGTGACGGTCTCGACCCGCTGCGGCGTGCAGGCCAGATGGAGGTGGCCGATCCGGCGGAACCCCGTGTCCTGCCCGGTCTCCTCGGTGAGTTGCGGCAGCAGGTCGGCGGTGTAGCGCGACATCCACAGGAAGGTTTCGTTCGGCATCCCGGCCGACGTGATCAGACCCGCGGCGTGCCAGGTCGTGCCGGCGGTGAGCTCCTTGCGTTCCAGCAGGACCACGTCGCGGACGCCGGCCATGGTGAGGTGGTAGGCGATGCTGCACCCGATCACGCCGCCGCCCACCACGACGACCTGGGCGCGCGCAGGGAGAGAGCTGTCCGTCATGGTGCCTCCCGCAGGTCGCGGGCCGACGATCGCCGGCCGGAACGCGGGCTCATGCTAGCCGGGGTTGGCCGCGAGTCAGTAACGTCGCCGGTGTACGAGGCACGGCCGGTGGTGTGCCGCGGCTCGTTAGCGCCAGCGCTTGTTCTCGCGAACGTCGACGACGAGGGCCTTGGTCTGGCGTTCCTCCATCGCGGCGCGGAGCTCTGCTTCGATCGAACGAGGTTGCACGGTCTGGCCGGACAGACGGGCGCGGAGCCCGCTGTTGTCGTGATGCGGGGCGCCGACGGCGACGCGCTCCAACTCCACGGTGCGTGTGGGTGCCATGAGGGGGGATTCCTTCCGTTCGGTGGGGCCACGATAGCCAGCGGTCACGGGGGAGCGCATCGGTCGTGTGGCTCATCCTCCGCGGCTCGAAGGGCCGACGTTGGACCTACGCCGGACGTTCGCCGCGGCGGCGTTCCATCCGAACACCGTGCCACGTGCCTTCCGTGTCGGACTCATCGAATCGCTCCACCACGACGAGTCCGACCTTGGCGGCCACCCGCACCGACGCGATGTTGCCCGCGTCCGCATACGCGCGGACCACGTCTGCCTGCAGGGTGTCGAACGCATACTCGACCAGGGCCCCGACCGCCTGTGTCGCATACCCGTGGCCCTGCTGGGCGGGCGCGATGGTGTAGCCGACCAGCACCACGCCGGCCTCCTCCCGGTCGGGGCAGAGCCCGACGTCGCCCACCAATGCACCTTCCGGCAAGGTCTCGACCGTGAACTGCACCCAGCCCCCGGGCTCGCCCGGCTGTCGCTGCAGCATCTGCTCGATCTCGGCGCGCACGTGATCGGGATCGGTCTTGTGCCAGCCCTGGTGTTCGCGCACGACGGGGTCGCTCCGATAGGCGGAGATCGCCTCGGCATCGGCGGGCATCGATCGCCGCAGGCGAAGGGTCGCCGTAACCAGCTCGGAGAACCCCGGGTCGGTTCGCATCGTCCCAGGGTACGGGCCAGAGCCGGTTACCGCGTGTAGGTGAAGTGCTCGCGCTCCATGCGCGAAAGCTCCAGGACCGCCCCGCGCATCTCGTCATCATCGGGATGATCGGCGAGCCACATGCGCATGCCCGCCATCAGCGACGAGATCTGGTTGAGCGAGGAGGCGGTGGAGACCAGGGAGAGTAGTTCCGTGCGTTCCATACATCCATGAGTACCCCGCGCGGGCACTCCGGGACGGTTACCGAACGCTCTTGCCACGCGAGCAGCACAGATCCGCAACATGCCGACGGAGGTAGCATCGGGCCATGGCGATCGCGATCGGCTCGCAGGCTCCGCCGGTTCCAGGCGTCGCCGGTGACGCGCCGCGCGTGCTGGTCTTCTTCAAGGTGACGTGCTCCACAACCCAGCTCGCGACCCCGGCGATCGAGCTGCTGGCGCGTGCCTACCCCGGCCGGGTCACCGGCGTTGGCCAGGACGCTGCTCCCGCGCTCGACGGGTTCGCGAGCGACCACGCGCTGACGCTGCCGCTCGTGGCGGATCTCGACCCGTTCACGGCGTCGGACGCCTACGGGATCGTGTCGGCACCGACCGCGATCGCGGTGGGCGCCGATGGCGCCGTGCTCGACGTGGCCGAGTCGTGGGATCGTGCCGCGTGGAACCGACTGTCGGCCGCCTTCGCCGCCGAGGTCGGCGCCGAGCCTGCCGTCGTATCCGAACCCGGGGACGGTCTCCCCGAGTTCAAACCCGGCTGAACCACACGCAACGTCCGCTCGGTCTGAGCGGGCAGCGACAGGAGGTACCGATGAGCGACGCCAAGACGATCGCGTTCTTTCCCGAGCCGGGCGCGTGGGGGCCGACCAACAACTGCGTCGCGATCGCCAACGTGCTTGCGCAGCGAGGTCATCGCATCGTGTTCGTGGTCGACGAGTCGTTCAAAGGTGTGCTCGAGGCCAAGGGCTTCGAGGAGCGGCTGATGCGCATGGCCCCACCCGAGGAGAACGCAGACCCCCACGCCGATCCGTGGGCGGAGTTCATCCGCGTCACGGCGCCGGAGTTCCGCAAGCCCACGATCGAGCAGATCGAAACGGTCACGAAGCCTATCTGGGATGCGCTGGTCGCAGGCGAGCGATACAGCCACGACACGATCATGGGGATCTGGGGCGACGTTCGTCCCGACGTGGTCGTGACCGACAACGTGACCGGCTATCCCGCGATCGAGCTCGCCGAGGCGCCCTGGGTTCGATTCGTGTCGGCCAACCCGCTCGAGATGCGCGACGACCTGCTGCCGCCGGTCCTGTCCGGACTGCCTGTCGCCGACCGCGGCGAGTGGATGCCGTTTCGCGATGAGTACCACCGTCAGCACGAGACCCTCCTCGCCCAGCACAACGACTTCCGCGCCTCGGTCGGGGTCGCCCCCTGCCCGCTGGATGAGTTCAACACGCATTCGCCCTGGCTCAACCTGTATCTGTTCCCCGAGGCGGCCGACTACACCCGCGCCGAGCCGCTCGACGCGACCTGGCACCGGCTGCAATCCACCGTCCGCACCGGGGAGGCTTCGTTCGACGTCGCCGAGCAGGTGCCGGGCGAGGGCAAGGTCGTCTACCTGTCGCTCGGTTCGCTGGGGTGCATGGATGTCAGACTGATGCAGCGCTTGATCGACGCGATGGCCACGACCGCCCATCGCACGATCGTGTCGATGGGTCCGCTGAAGGATCAGATGAGGCTGGGTCGGAACATGTTCGGCGACGAGTTCCTGCCGCAGCCCTCGATCCTGCCGCAATGCGATCTGCTGATCACCCACGGCGGCAACAACACCACCTGCGAGGGTTTCCATTTCGGGTTGCCGATGATCGGTTTGCCGCTGTTCTGGGATCAGTACGACAACGCGCAGCGCCTCGATGAGACGGGCTTCGGCGTGCGGCTGCCGACCTATGACTGGGAGCCGGCGCAGCTCACCGGTGCCGTCGACCGGTTGCTCGCCGACGGCGCGCTGGCGGCGCGCATGCGGGCGATCTCCACGACGGTGCAGGCCGATCCCGGTCCGGAAAAGGGTGCCGCGCTGATCGAGCGAGTGGCGATGACGCGGGAGCCGGTCACGCGCTGAGCCGGTACAGGCCGAGCACGCTTCCCCGGAAGTCGACGTCCTTCTCCCAGGTCATGCCGAGCTTGCGCGCGACGTTGATCGACGCGACGTTGTCGGGATAGATCACGGATATGAGATCCGGGCGGATCGCCACGCCGTAGTCGCGGATCGCGGTGGTCGCCTCAGTGGCGAGTCCCTTGCCCCAGGCGTCGCGCGCGAGCAGATACGCGACCTCGAGCTCCTCGCGTCCGCCCATGTCGGGCCACAGGATCAGGCCGCACACGCCGATCATGCTGCCCGTCGCGCGCTCGACGGCCGCCCACTCGCCCCAGCCTCGCTCGGCGTAGTGATCGCCTTCTCGCTCGATCATTCCCTCGGCGATGTCGCGGCCGAGCACCCCGCCGCCGCCGATCCATCGCATGACCTCCTCGTCGGCGAAGATCGCCGCGAGATCGCCGAGATCGCCGGGCTCCAGCTCGCGGAGCACCAGGCGGTCGGTCGCGATCGTCACGCGCGCAGCATAGATGGGAACCCTGTCAGACTGCGCGCCGTGCCCACGACGAACGCGCACTCGCCGATCGACGTTCCCGCGGATTGGCGGCTCGAGGATCGGGCCGGGCTCGGACCGTTCGTGACGCGCGAGGTCTACCGGCTAGCCGACGGCACCAGCCGCGAGTGGTCCTCGCGGCGGCACCGCAAGCGCCACGAGCGCCTGCGGCCGGGGACGCTTTGGTGGCAGCCTCGCGCGATGGGCTGGTGGATCGCGCTGTTGTTCGCGATCGGCTCGTTCCTCTTCGCGGTCGGGGTCGTGCCTACATACGCGAGCGCGGTCGGCGGACCGGCGGACACCATGACGTTCTTCGCCGGGTCCCTGTTCTTCACGAGCGCGGGGTACCTGCAGTTCGTGCAGGCGATCAACGCACCGGCCGACGCGGAGGGCAGGGCGCGCGGCAGGACCCGGCTCATCGCCTGGCAGCCCGCGCGGATCGACTGGTGGGCCTGCGGCGTGCAGTCGATCGGCACCGTGTTCTTCAACGTAAGCACGTTCGCCGCGACGCGCACCGCGCTGGACGCCTCGCAGGCGCATCGGCTGATCTGGCGTCCCGACATGCTCGGGTCGATCGCGTTCATGATCGCCAGCTCGCTGGCCTGGTTCGAGGTCTGTCACCGGTGGTGGGCGGTGATGCGGCGCAGCGTGTCGTGGTGGATCGTCGCGATGAATCTCGCGGGCTCTATCGCGTTCTTCGTCTCGGCGACCGCCGGCTACATCAGCCCTGAGACGGGCGATATCGCCAACCTGCCGGTTGCGAACCTCGGTACGTTCCTGGGCGCGGTCGGGTTCTTCGTCGGCGCGCTCTTGCTCGTGCCGGAGATGCGCGCCGAGGCGGCTAGCCCTTGAGTTCCTTCTCCAGGGGCGTGCGGAAGCGCGGGATGATGCGGATGTCGCCGAGGCACTCCGCCAGGGTCGTCTGCTCCTGGCGCACGCGGGCGCGGGTCGCGCGATCGACGCGTTCGAGCAGCGCGACCGCGATGCTCCCGTCGGCGCCCTGACCCCAGCCCCCGATCACGCGTCCGTCAGCCCACACCGTGGGACCCGCGTTGCCGTTGCGATCGAACAACGACGACGCGTGCTCGCCGAGGTACCAGTCGCGTTCCTTCCACCCCATGACCGTCGAGTCGAGGCTCGGCAGGAGTGCGACCCACGGTTCGGGGGTCGCAAGCGGCTCCGTGTCGTCGGCGAGCAGAAAGGCCGGGGCGCCATCGTCGAGCGCGACCGCGGCGGTGTCGACCGAGGCGAGCGTCGCCTTGGTCTGTGCGGCCGTCCACCCGGTCCACCACCGGATGTCGGTGACGGTCGCAGGTCCGAATGCGAAGAGCCATCGCCGCAACAACTCGGCGCTGGCGGTGCCACGGTCAAGCTGGTCGAGCGGCGCACCCAGCCAGGTGTCCGTGGGCACCCATCGGTATTGGCTGGACAGCCACGAGCCTCGGGGCCGCCCGCGCACGATCACCCCGTCGGTCGCGAGCAAGAACAACACGCGGGTCGAGACGCCGACCTCCGCGCCCCAGGCCTTGCCCTCGCCGAACGTGAGCTTCTTGCCGAGATCGGGCACCATCGTGACGAGCTCGGACGCCGTCGCCTCGCCGCGCTCGTGCAAAGCCGACATCGTGGCGCGCTCCACACGGCGGAGCCATCTCGCGCCGTCGCGGGCGACGCCCTGTTCTTCCAGCATTGCGATCAGACGGCGTCGTTGCGGCGGTGCCAGCGCCTTCGTGCAGGCGGCGTCCATGACGGCCGCGAGGTCGATCGGCACGACGAACATGGTGCGCCGCATACCGAGCATCCGCACGAGGGAGCGACGGTCGTACAGGGCGTCTTCGAGCTCGGTGTCGGCGAAGGTGGGCATGCGGGCGCGGGTGGCCAGATAGACCGTGGCCGGATCCGTGGCGTGGAGTCCGACCATCGCAGCGGCCACGGCCTCGACGGTGTCGACCCGGGTGGCGAGCGCATGGCGGGTGCCAAGCCGGGCGCGGCGTTGCTCGTCATCGACGACCTGCATGGCGACACGCTAGCTGCTGGTGCCGACGGTCCGGGCGTAGGCTGGGTCGCGATGGACGCGCTGTGGCGCCGGTCGGCGACCGATCTCGCGAGTGCCCTGCGGGCCAAGGAGCTCTCGGCCCGCGAGGTGCTCTTCGCGCACCTTGATCGGATCGCGGAGATCAACCCGGAGATCAACGCGGTCGTGACGCTCGTGTCGGAGCGGGCGATCGCGCAGGCGACGGCCGCGGACGAGTCGCTCGCCCGAGGCGCCGACGTCGGCCCGCTGCACGGGCTGCCGATCGCGCACAAGGATCTGGTCGACACCGCGGGCATCCGCACCACCTACGGATCGCCGATCTTCGCCGATCACGTTCCGGATGCCGACGAGCCGCTCGTGACGCGGATCCGAGATGCCGGCGCGATCTTGCTCGGCAAGACCAACACCCCGGAGTTCGGCGCCGGCTCTCACACGTTCAACCCGGTGTTCGGTCTGACGCGCAATCCGCATGACCGGTCGAAGAGCGCCGGGGGGTCTTCGGGCGGCGCGGCCGCGGCTCTTGCCGCCGGGATGGTGCCGATCGCCGATGGCAGCGACCTCGGCGGATCGTTGCGGAACCCCGCGAGCTTTTGCAACGTGGTCGGATTCCGGCCCACGCTGGGATTGGTGCCGACCGGAGACGAGGCCGACCCCGACGACCTGTTTGTGTACGGCCCGATGGCCCGGACCGTCGCGGACGCCGCGCTCCTTCTGTCGGCGATGGCCGACCGACCCGACCTGGCGGTGGTCGCCCCGCCGCAGGCGGCCGACCTCCACGGGCTGCGCGTCGCCTGGGCCCCCGCCTGCGGCGGGGCGATGCCTGTGGACCCCGAGGTCGTGTCCGTGATCGACGCTGCCCGGTCGCGGTTCGAGGCGCTTGGCTGTGCAGTCGTGGCCGCCGCTCTCGACCTGTCGGGTGCGCGAGAAGCGTTCTTCACGCTGCGGGCGCGCGCGTACGCGGTCGACCTCGGACCGCTGCTGCGCGAACACCGGGACCAGATGAAGGCGACCGTCGTGTGGAACATCGAAGAAGGGCTGCGCCTCACCGATGGCGATGTGCGTCGAGCGCGGATGCTGCTCGCCAACATCCGTCAGCGCGCCGCGGCGTTCTTCGATCGCTTCGACTACGTCGTGCAGCCGGTGTCGCAGGTCTTGCCATTCGACATCGGTCTGGAGTATCCGACCGAGGTCGCCGGGTCCCCGATGCCCACGTACCTCGACTGGATGGAGTCGTGCTGGAGCATCACGGTGCTGGGCGGCCCCGCCACCTCGGTGCCGTGTGGAGTCTCCGCCGCCGGCCTGCCGATCGGGATGCAGATCGTGGGACGAACGCGAGACGACGCCGGCGTCCTGCGGCTCGCGCAGGCGGTGGAGCCGGTTCGGCGGTGGCCGGAGACCGTGACAGCATCCCCACGCGTGGAGACGGACCGATAGCGGCGCGAGGCGTCGCCTTCGAGCGGCGGCGTGTCGACGCCGCGGCGATCGTTGCCGGCGGAGCCGTCTTCGCCGTCTGCGCGTTCATCGCACACGACGGCGGGGTGGGGGGACCCGAGCGCGCCGTCTTCGAGGCGATCAACGGGCTCCCCTCGTCGCTGGAGCCGGCGGGCAACGCCGTGCAGTATCTGGGGACGCTCGCGGTCGGACCCGTCGTCGTGGTCGCGGCGCTCGTGCTTCGTCGGTGGCGCCTGGCGGGGGCCGCGGCGCTGCTCACGGGCCTGAAGCTCTTGATCGAGCGCGGCGTGTGGAAGCTGGTCTACCGCGAGAGGCCGGCCATCACCGAGCCCAACGCGATCGTGCGTGGCGGCACCGCCACGACCGGCGCCTCGTTCGTTTCCGGCCACGTGATCTTGTCGACCGGTCTCGCCTGGGCGATCACGCCCTACCTGCACGGCCGGTGGCGGGCCGCGCCCTGGGTGGTGGTCGTGATGATCGCGTTCGCGCGCATCTACCTCGGCGCGCACAACCCCCTCGATGTCGTCGGCGGCTTCGCTCTCGGCGTTGCGGCGGGCGGGCTGGCGAACCTGATGGTCGGGGTTCCGGTCCACGAACCGCGTCCGCGCCCCTAAGCCGGCGTTGCACCAACTCCCAGCCGGTTCCCAGGAATCGGGGGCAGAATCGCTCTGCACTCCTTTAGGATCGGAGCCGAACACGGTGGATACCGAAAACGGTCAAGGGTCGAGTGGTCGCGCGCCGGCCGGGCGCGCCGCAGCGCTTCGTGCCGCTCACCGTCGGGCGATCGGCGCAAAGGCGGGGCTCGCGACGCTGGGCACGCTCGTGTTCGGCACCGCGATGGTGTTCGCGCAGCGGTCCTACGCCGGTCATACCAAGGATCCGGCCACCGCGTTGGAGGCGCCGCCGCAGTTCGTGCGCGTCGTGAAGCAGGATCTGCTCCAGGCCGGCGTCGTCGGGCCGGCGCAGGCGCCACCGGGCGCGGCCACCGCACCGTCATGACCCAGGTTCGGTTCGAGGCGATGGGCTGCGAGATCGTGGTCGGCGGCGCGTCGGTGGGATCGCAAGACGAGATCCAGCGGCTCTTCCACAGCCGCGATCGGTGCTTCAGCCGGTTCATCGACGGCAGCGAGCTGAACCGAGTCAATGCGGCGGCTGGCCGGCCGATCGTCGTCTCGCCCCTGTTCGCCGACACGTTGCAGGTCGCGCTGCGCGCCTGCAGGGAAACGGATGGGCTCGTCGATCCGGGCCTCGGGGCGGCGCTGCTCGCAGCCGGCTACGACCGCGACTTCGCGCTGCTCGGCGGCGACCCAAGGCCTCCCCGGCCTGCGCCCGCAGGCCGGCGCCCCATCTTTGCGCTGGGCCGCGTTGTCCGCGTGCCGGCCGGCGTACAGCTGGACCTGAACGGCGTCGTCAAGGCGATCGCGGTCGACGACGCACTGGCCCTGCTCGCCGGCGAGGGCTTCGTATCGGCGGGTGGAGACATCGCTGTGCGTGGCGAGCTCACTGTCACCCTGCCCGGAGCGGGCGCCGTCGCCTTGCAACGGGGCGCCCTGGCGACGAGCGGCACGACGAAGCGTCGGTGGTCTCGCGCCGGTGAGCCCCAACACCACCTGATGGATCCACGCAGCGGCCGTCCGGTGGACTCGCCGTGGTCGCTCGTCACGGCGTGCGGGGCGACGTGCGTCGCGGCGGACATCGCAGCAAAGGCGGGTTTCCTCGCTGGGTCCGATGGGCCTGCCTGGCTCGACGCGCGCGGCATCCCCGCCCGGTTCCTCGATCGCGATGGTGCGATCCGGACCAACCGGGCTTGGGATCGGAATCTCCGGACGGCGGTCGCGTGCACCTGACGTCGAGCCCCGTCGATTGGTACGCGGCACGCGCCGGCGGCATCGTGGCCTATGTCTTGTTGTCGATCAACGTCGCGCTCGGGCTCGCGATGACGGGCAAGAAGTCCATGAAGCATTGGCCCCGGTTCGCGCTCGAGGACGTGCACCGATTCACGGGTCTGCTGACCGGCACGTTCGTCGTGCTGCATATCGTCACGGTGGCGATCGACGCGTACCTGCCGTTCTCGATCGTGTCGCTGGTGGTGCCGTTCGTCGCGTCGTATCGCCCGATCTGGACGGGCCTTGGGATCGCAGCGGCCGAGCTGCTGCTTGCGCTGGCCATCACGAACCACTACCGCAACACCAAGCTCACCTACCGGACTTGGCGTCGATGGCACTACGCGAACTTCGCCGTCTGGGGCGCTGCCTCGCTGCACGGCATCGGCAGTGGCACCGACCGGAGCACGCCGTGGATGCTCGCGATCTTCGCGGTGGCGACCGGTACCGTCTGCGCCCTGATCGCCTGGCGCGTGCTGCGTCGTGGGGAGCGGGCGCCTTGGGCTCTGCGCGTCTTGCCAGCCGTCGCGGCGGTCTGCGCGGTCGCGCTGATCGCCTTGCTCGGGCGCGGGCTGCTTCGCTTCCAGCCGAAGGAATGGAACGCCGCGACCTTCAGCGACGCGCTCAGCGGTCAGATCCTGACCGATTCAGGCGTCACCCGCGGCATCGTGTCGATGTCGGGCAACGGCACCGGTTCGCAGAAGGTACTGGTGCGCGCCGACCTGCTCGTGACGACGAACGCGTTGGAATCGACCGCGTTCCAGATGGAGTATCTCCCGAGCGGGACCCTGTGCACCGGCACGGTCACCAACGTGGCGGCGTCCAGTTTCGAGGCGACGTGCACCATGCCCGACGGCGCGCAGCGCTACGTCGCTGCGAGCTGGGCAACACCTGGGGCATCCGGTTCCTTCGACGGGGGCCAGATCAGTTCGCACGCCTGAGAGGGTCACGGATCCGGCACCAGCCCAACGTCTCCCGGCAGCGTGATCGCGATCTCGCCGAGCCCATCCGTGTTGTCCCATCGTTCGGAGAAGGTGTTCGCCCCCTCGCTCGTTTCGGCGCTTCGCCCATCCGGCGTCGGACACGGTGCGCTGAACAAGATCCACAAGCGCTGCCCCTTTCGGCTCCCTCGTCGGCCTAAGGTTCGCATCATGACGGCGACCGGCCCCCTGCGCGTGACGCGTTCGGTCACGATTCCCGAGCGTGAGCTGCGATGGCGCTTCAGTCGGTCCTCCGGTCCCGGCGGTCAGTCGGTCAACACCGCGGACTCACGCGTGGAACTCAGCCTCGACGTTGCGCACACGTCGGCGCTCGGTCCGGTCCAACGGGCACGGGCGCTGGAACGACTCCACGCCCGGCTCGTCGGTGGCGTTCTGACGGTTCGCGCCTCGGCCCAGCGTTCGCAGCTGCAGAACCGAGAGGCCGCGCGCGAACGGCTGGCGGCCGTGCTCGCCAAGGCGATCGCGCCACCGCCGCCGGCGCGGCGCCCCACGAAACCGAGCAAGGCGGCAACGGAGCGACGGATCGCCGCCAAGAAGCGTCGGGCACGGACCAAGCGCCTGCGTCGCGCCGACGACGAGTAGCGGCCGAGACCCCGAGGACCTCTACACCCTGGAGCTGGATTCCGCAGAGGTGCACACGTAGTGTTTGCCCGGGGACCGGAGTGGTCCGAAAGGGGAGGTAGTGGTCGCAAGCTCGCCGTTCTTCTTGGTGTTCCGCTCCATCCACATCGTCACCGGGGCGTTGTGGTTCGGCTCCGCCTTCCTGTTTAGCCTCTTCGTCGGACCTGCGGCCGCGAAGGTGGGGCCGGCATCGGTGCCGCTGATGCACGTCATCGTGAAGGAACGCAAGATCGCCACGGTGATCACGGGCCTTGCGATCACAGCGGTGACGGCCGGGTGGATCATGTGGCTCTACCACGCGAACCAAGCCGGGTTGAGCACATATTGGGATCTGACCGAGGCCAAGGTGCTGTTCCTCGGCGGTGTCCTCGCGACGGTGGCGATGTTCGAGGGCCTCCACGGCGTCGGGAACAACGTCGAGAAACTCGTCGGTCTCGGCGACGAGGTTGCGGCATCGGGAGCGCCGCCGAGCGCCGAGCAAGGAGCGGAGATGCAGCGTCTCGGTGCCGCGATCGAGAAGGCGTCGAAGATCGATCTGCTGCTGCTGTTCTTGGTCGTCTTGTGTATGGCGACGGCTCGCTACTGGTAGGGCAACCAAACTCCCACGACGTCGCGAGGGCCGGGCGCTTCGCGTCCGGCCCCAACGATTCGCCGGATCGTCCTAGCTGACGATGAACGTGCCGTTCATCGTCGCCGGGTGCACGTCGCACTGGAACCGGTAGGTGCCCGCGTCGAGCGCCGGCACTTGATAGGTGCTGCCGGCCACGCCGGTGACGAGGTCGCCCGTGAATACGGCCTTCGTTCCATCGCCCTCGGGATAGATCGCGACGTCGTGCGGCACGCTCGCGTCCTGGTTGTCGAACGCGATCGTGAACGCCTGGCCCGCGGGGGCCGCCAGGCAGGTCGTGTTGAACGCGCTCGCCGACGCCGTCAGCGACAGGCTCGTGCCGTCCGGCGTGCAGGTGGCCGGGGCCATCGAGGCCGATGGGCTTGGGTAGCTGCCCGCCCCGACCGTGATGATGGCCGGCTCGCTCTTCCCGGGTCCGACCAGGGCGTACACGCCATCGACGAAATCGACCGACACCGTGCCGAGGACTCCGACATCGGACTGCACGTTCGAGAGACCTCCGGTGAACGCCACGGGCGGGGGGCCGGCGTAGAGCCCCTGAAACCACCCGTTGACGTCCTTGCGGATCTGGTCGAAGGGCGCGTCTTCGAGGACGCGGATGACGTTGAGCTGACCGGGTTTGGAGCCGGTGTTCTCATACGCGATCGAGGCGCTGCCCGCGGGAAGTGTGTCCGGTGCGCCGTCGAACGTGGTGCCGTCCCAGGTAACGGTGAAGTCGGTCGACCCGAACGCTCCAGCCGGATCCCCAGTCACGGTGAACACGTGATGCATCCCGTCCAACGCGTGGGGTTGCCCCTTCGCGTCGGGCATCCAGCAGAACGCCGCGTACGTACCCGGCGGCAGGTCGATCGCGATGTCCGCCGACTGGCCGGACGACAGCAGGCTGATGCCGGGCATCGGGGCCGGGGTCAGCCACGAGGGCTGCTTGGCCTTTGGGTCTTGCACGAGCGCCTGGATCTCGTCGTCGGTGTGGGTGCCCTGGACCTGTTGAAAGTCGATGAAGTGCGGCATACCGCCAATGTTCTCGACATGCAGGGTCTGAACCCCCGCGGGGATCTCATCGGGCATCAAGAACTGGAACTCCGTCAGCTGGATAGTGACCTCCCCGGTTGCCGCACCAGAAGGTGCGGCGGCGCCGCCCGAGCTCGTGCTCGAGCTCGAGCAGGCGGCGAGGAGCAGTGTCGCGACGGCTGTCGCGGCAAGCGCTCGTGTCATTCGGTCCCTTCCTTTCGGATGTCTTGGTACCCGCAGGCTACGAAGACCGGCGCGCTCCGACCACCGTCGAGGCACCAGGACCGAGGCGGTGCGGACACACCGAGGCGAGTCGTGGTTGCCCCTGTCACTGGATCCGTCGTGCTCGTGTGCTTTGCCGTACACTGCAGGGGTCGCGTCGAACGGTTGAGGTTCGGCGCCGCACCTCTCACTCACCGATATCGTGGCCCCTGCCCGATATCCGGCGCACCCGCCTCAGCCACGCGGCACGCGTCGAACGATGACGCTCGCAACCGAGCAGAAGGCGGTATCCCGAACATGACCAGTACGACCACGCGTGCCTCGCGCACGCCCGATTCCACCGACGCGCAACCGCTGTTCGTCGACCTCGGCGTGTCCAAGCTCGTCGCCGACGCGCTGGCGATGCGCGGCATCCCCAGCGCGTTCCCGATCCAGGCACTGGTGTTGCGCGACGCCATGGCCGGGCGCGACATCCAGGCCCGCTCTCGGACGGGCAGCGGCAAGACGCTCGCCTTCGCTATCCCGATCGTCGAGCGCCTGGAGCATTCCGGCCGTTCGCCGCAGGCGCTGATCTTGGCCCCGACCCGCGAACTCGCGAGCCAGGTCACGGAGGAGTTCCGGGCGATCGCCGACGTGAAGGAACTCGAGATCGCCGCCGTCTACGGCGGGGTCGGCATCGGTCCGCAGGCGAAGCGCGCGCGGCACGCCGACGTGTTGATCGCCACGCCCGGGCGCCTGCTCGACTTGGTCGAGCGCAAGCTCGTCCGCCTGGATCGCGTACGTATCGCCGTGCTCGACGAGGCCGACCGCATGCTCGATATGGGGTTCCTGCCAGACGTGCGTCGCATCTTGGCGATGCTGCGCGAGGATCGCCAGACGATGCTTTTCTCCGCGACGCTGGAAGGTGAAATCGCGAAGCTGGCCGAGGGGTCTACGCGCAACGCTGTCTTGCACAAGATCAAGGAGGAGCGTCCGACCGTGTCGGAGGCCACCCACCGATTCATCGGTGTGGCGCACACCGCCAAGTTCTCGACGCTGGTCCGGGAGCTTGCGGCCGACCGCGGGCTCACGCTGATCTTCACGCGCACCAAACGCGGCGCCGACAAGCTGGCCCGCAACCTCAAGAAGGAAGGGTTCCGCGCCGGCGCCCTACACGGCGACATGAACCAGGGGCAGCGCGAGCGGGCCCTCGGCCATTTCGCCGCCGGGCGCAGCGACGTGCTCGTCGCCACCGACGTGGCGGCACGCGGTCTCGACCTGGAGCACATCAGCCACGTGATCAACTTCGATCCGCCCGGCGACGACAAGACCTACGTGCATCGTGTGGGTCGCACGGCTCGCGCGGGCCGCAGCGGTACCGGCATCACGTTCGTAACCCCCGAGCAGACGCGCGACGTCGCCTTGATGGCCAAGGCGCTCAAACTCGACACCGAGTTCGCGCACGCGGGGCTTGCCCCTCGGCCGGTGCCGGCTCGGCCGAACAACCGGGATCGCAATCGGTCTCGAGGGCGGCAGCGCGCTCGGGGTTAAGCCGAGCCGGTCTTCTTGCCCTTCTTGGCCGCCTTGGCCGCGCGCTTCTCCTTGAGAGACTTGCTCGCGGCGGTCTTGCTGCTTTTGCCGCCCTTGTCCTTGTTCGCCACCGACAGGCTCCTTCCGATATCCGGGACTATGCGGGTCCACCCTACGCCTTCTCGGGTATCCGGCGCGAGGGTGCGGACCGCCGTGTGGCGCACGATCGCATCGCGTCAGCCGGCTTCGACGTCGAGATCGTTGCCTGGGCCATGGGGGGCATTTGCGCACCCTGGGGCGCGAGGCCGGTCGACGCGACCCGTATCGCGGCACCTCACGGCTGATCCACATCGCGGCCACCGCCGTCTAGGGCGTCGTTGGGATCCTGACCTCGAAGGTCGCTCCGGGATCGGTCGGTACCAGAGCGACCGAACCGCCGTGCGCTTCGACGATCGCCGCGACGATCGACAATCCGAGACCGGCCCCTCCGGTGGCGCGCGAGCGAGCCGGATCCCCCCGATAGAAGCGTTCGAACGCGCGCGTCGCCGTGTCGGCGTCCATGCCGGGCCCGTCGTCGGCGACCGTCAGTACGACCTCGTCGCCGTCGGTGCGGACCTGGACCTGCGTGCGCGCGCCCGCCGGAGCGTGGACCCGGGCGTTCTCCAGCAGGTTGTCGATCACCTGGCGAAGTCGACCGGCGTCGCCGGCGAGCATCGCGGGCAGGCCGGCGTCGAGCTCGATCGGTCTGGCCGGGTCGATAGCGCGCGCGGCGTGGACCGCATCGCTGGCGATGTTCGCGAGGTCGACGGGGTCGCGCTCCAGGGGTCGACCCTGGTCCAGGCGCGCGAGCAGCAACAGATCGTCGACGAGCACACCCATGCGCTCGGCCTCCGCTTCGATCCGAGCCATCGACGTCTCGAGGTCTTCGGGGCGTGTCTTGGCGCCACGGCGGAACAGCTCGGCGTACCCGCGGATCGAGGTCAACGGCGTGCGCAGTTCGTGTGACGCGTCGGCGATGAACCGTCGGAGGCGTGCCTCGGAGGCGCGGCGCTCCTCGAAGGCAACCTCGATCTGCGCGAGCATCGCGTTGAGCGAGGTGCCCAGGCGTCCCACCTCGGTCCGATCGTCGGCCGGTTCGACCCGACGCGTGAGATCCCCCGCGGCGATGGCGCCGGCCGTTTGGCCGATCCCTTCGAGCGGGCGCAGCCCGATCCGCACGAGCCAGAGCGCGAGCCCGGCGACCAGCACGATCACGGCGAGCGTCACGAGGAGTTCGATCCGCAGTAGCCGCTGAAGGGTCGCTTGCATCTCGGTGAGCGGGATGCCGACCACGAGCGTGCCACCGCTGGGTACCGGTCCGGTCGCCTGCACGCGATAGTCGGTGCCATCGGAGGATGAGGCGGTGAATACCGACGTGCCTGTGCCGCCACCCGAGGATCCGGGCAACCCGGTTGGGAGCTCCGGCGGGGGCGGCGTGACGAGGCCACTCTCGCCGAAGAACGTGTCGTGCACCACGGCGCCGGTGTTGTTGAGCACCGCCCCGTAGGTTCCCGATGGCGGCCCGACATCGCCGAGAGGCCCGCCGGGGCCGGGTATCGGCACGCCCTGCCCATCATGGGAGAGCGCCTCGAACGCATATGCCTGGGCTACCGGCAGTTGTTCCTCGACCCGCTGGTTGAGCGAGGACGCCAGCACGCGGTAGGTGAGGACGTCGGCGACGACCAGCCCGACGGCGACGAGCCCGACCGTCACGATCAACAACCGCGCGCGCAGCGACATCCTCAGCCCTTGGGCAGGCGCAGCACGTAGCCGACGCCCCGCACGGTGTGCAACAGGCGAGGTCCGCCGGACTCGACCTTCTTGCGCAGATACGACATATAGGTTTCGACGATCGAGGCGTCCCCACCGAAGTCGTAGTGCCAGACGTGGTCCAGGATCTGTTCCTTCGACAGGACCCGGCGCGGGTTCAGCAGGAAATACCGCAGCAATGCGAACTCCGTCGGTGTCAGATCGATCGACCGTCCGGATCGATGGACCTCGTGCGCCTCTTCGTCCATCTCCAGATCGTCGAAGACGAGACGCTCGCTCGCGCGGGAGCCGCCCTGCGCGCGGCGGAGCACCGCCCGGATCCGCGCCACGAGCTCCTCCAGGCTGAAGGGCTTCGTCACGTAGTCGTCACCACCCAGGGTGAGCCCGCGCACCTTGTCCTCGGTGGCGTCCCGCGCGGTCAGGTACAGCACCGGCACGCGCACCCCGCTGTCGACGATCCGGCGTTGGACCTCGAAGCCGTCCAGATCGGGCAGCATCACGTCGAGCACGACCAAATCGGGGCGGAACGACTCGACGGCCTCGAGCGCGGCACGACCGTCGCCGGCGGTCGCCGTTTCGAAGCCCTCGTACCGCAGCGCGGTCGCGACGAGGTCCGCGATCGCGGCCTCGTCGTCCACGACGAGCACCCGGGCGCCGGCGGGGCCCGGCGTGTGCTCGCCGGGCCCCGCGGCGGTCGCCGATCCAGTCACGATCACTCCTGTTGGTCGGGCGGCGACCCCGGGAGGGAGTGGGGTTCGCCGGTCGTGCCGATCTCGGCGATGCCCAGGTCCGCGGCGCGCTGCAGATAGTCGGTGCGTTCTATCTCGCCGCGAGCGTAGCGGACGCGCAGTTCCTCGTGGGCGTGGTCGCGGGGCGGGAGGGCCGGCGGCAGGCCCACCGGCGCTCCCACCCCCGCGAGGGCCGGGGTGCGCTGCGACGTGATCCGCAGGACCCCCCAGACGAGCACGCCGATCAGGATCGCGAACAGCAGGAGCGCCACCAGGTGCGAAGGGCCGTACCAGACGTCGTGATGCGCGTACTGCGCGACGTCGGGGGGCATCCCGCCGTTGGGCATCCC
>JBDUBL010000041.1:0-20506 GCA_040004125.1 Actinomycetota bacterium | reverse complement strand
GAGGTCATGGTCAACGGACCCGACGACGTATTCGTGGAGCGAGAGGGGCGCATCGAGAGGGTGCATGAACGGCTATTCGAGGGGGAGGAGCCGGTCATGCACCTGATCGAACGCATCGTTGGACCCTTGGGCCTTCGAGTCGATCAAGCGTCACCATGGGTGGACGCACGACTGCCCGACGGTTCGCGGGTTCATGCGATCGTGCCGCCCCTCTCGCTTCGCGGTCCTACCTTGACGATCCGCAAGTTCTCCGCGGTCCCGATCACACCGGACGCGTTGCTGCGATCGCGATCGGTCGGACCGCGTGGCATGCGTTTCCTCTTGTCCTGCGTGCGGGGCAGAGCCAACATCGTGATCAGCGGTGGCGCCGGCAGCGGGAAGACGACCATGCTCGGTATCCTCGCCGCCGTGATCCCCGCCGAGGAGCGATTGATCACGATCGAGGACGCGGCGGAACTGCGCCTGCGCAACCCGCACGTCGTCTCGCTCGAGGCTCGTCCAGCGAACGTCGAGGGGCGTGGCGAGATCACCGTTCGTGAACTGGTTCGCAACGCGCTTCGGATGCGCCCGGACCGCATCATCGTCGGCGAGGTCCGCGGCGGCGAGGCGCTCGACATGCTGCAGGCGATGAACACGGGGCACGAGGGGTCGTTGTCCACCGCACATGCGAATTCGACCCGGCACGTCCTTTGGCGCCTGGAGACCATGGCGATGATGTCCGATGTCGACCTGCCCGCTGCGCACATCCGTGCGCAGGTCGCCGCCGCGATCGACGTGATCGTCCAGCTCGCGCGGCTACGCGACGGGCGCCGCGTCGTGTGGGAGATCGCGGTGATCCAAGGCACGCACCGAGGCGAGCCCGTGGTGGAGCCCGTGTTCCGCTGCCTGCCGCGAGCAGACGGCAACGCCTTCGAGGCGACCGGGCTCGTGCCCTCGATCGCCCCCTCGCTGCGGGCAAGAGGCGAACAGCTCCCCGAGGCCCTGTTCGAAGCGGGAGACGACGCGTGAGCGCGCTGTGTGCGGCGGTCCTGCTGATAGCGGCTGGTCTGACTGCAGCGGATGGCAGTCGGCGGATCGGGCGCGCGCGGGCCGCCGCGCGTCTCGGCATCGAGACCGATCGCGCCACGCGTACCGTCGGCATCAGACGCGACGATGTGATCATCATCGGGGCGGTCGCACTGATGGTGTGGGTTTGGTTCGGCCCGGTGTGGGTCCTCCCGGCGATCGCGAGCGCGTTCTTGGGCGTACGGCTGCGGGCGCGACGAGCCAGTACCGTGCCACCCGTCGTAGTGCAGGAACGTTTCGCCGACGCGGTCGGTGCCGTCGCCGCGGCGGTGCGTGCCGGCTCGTCGTTGCCCCAGGCGCTACGGTATGCCGCACAGGAAGCAGAGCAACCGGTCCGCGATCGACTGGAGCGGCTCGTCGGGCAGCTCGACGTGGGTGTCCCGCTGGATGACGCGGTCGACGAATGGGCGCGAGGCGTCGGGACGGCCGACGGCGACCTGGTCGCTGGGGCGCTCGATCTGCACCGTCGCAGCGGAGGCGATCTCCCCGCCGTTCTCGACCAGGTCGCGGCGACCATCCGCGACCGGGTGGGCATCGCGCGGGAGGTGCGTTCGCTCACTGCCCAGGCGCGCCTCTCGGCGTGGATCCTGGGCCTGCTGCCGGTCGGCTTCTTCCTGTTCCTCTGGCTGACGGCGCGCGATGAGATCGAGGGAGCTTTCTCGACGCCGGTCGGGCTGGCGTGCATCGTCGTCGGGCTCGTGCTGGAGGCGGGGGCGTTCGCGTGGATCCGGAGCCTCCTGGTGGTCACGTGAGCGCCGGTACGCTGCTCGCACCGCTGGCCGCCGCGGTCGCCTGCGCCGCTGGTATCGGCGGCATGCACGGATGCCGGCGCCGCCTGTTCGGCGCCGAACAGTCGGCCCTCGATCGTGGCGTGCGCCCTCGCCCGCGTGCTCGTGGCGCCCGAGCGCGCCGCCGCGATGTCCACGGCGAGGTCCCACAGCTGCTTGACCTGCTGGCCGCCGGCTCGACTGCCGGCCTGTCCGCGGAGTTGTCGTTCCGGCGAGCGGTCGCGTGTCTGCGAGGGCCGCTCGGGGTCGATCTGGGCGATGTGCTGCACGCGATCGACCTCGGAGCCCCGTGGCGCCGGGCGCTGGCCGCGTACGCCGATGCGTCCGGTGACCCCGATCTGCGGCGCACGGTCGCGGTCCTCGCGCGCACGGAGACCTTGGGTGTGCCGCTGACCGAGGCGACCCGCGAGTTGGCGCGATCGGTCCGCGAGGCTCGCCGGTCCGGAACCCTCGAGCACGCGCGCACGGCGCCGGTGAAGATGTTGTTCCCGCTCGTGTTCCTGATCCTGCCCGCGTTCCTCCTCCTCACGGTGGTGCCCGTCCTGATCACCACCATCCGTTCCATCGAGTGAGAGGAGGTGAATCGATGTCGTACCTGGTGCCGCTGTATCTACGCGTCTTGGGCGCGCTCCGTCGGGAGGAGGGGCAGACCACGGCCGAGTATGCGCTCGTGATCTTGGCCGCCGCCACGGTGGCGGTGGTGTTGATCACGTGGGCGCATTCGTCGGGCAAGCTTCCGGCGTTCTTCGATCAGATCATCGACACGGTCGTGGGCAATGCCTCTGCGGCGTAACCCCGACCGGCCGCACAGGGAGTACGGCTCCGCAACCGTGGAGTTCGCGCTCGTGCTTCCGCTGCTGCTCGTCCTGGCACTCGGGTTGGTCCAGGTCGGGTTGTTGGCCCGTGATCGATTGCTCGTGGAGGCGGCGGCGCGCGCGGGAGCGCGTGCCGCCGCCATCCAAGAGGATCCGGCCGAGGTCGACGCCGCCGTGCACGCGGCCGCCCCGGCGCTAGACCCGGCGGCGACGTTCGTGACCGTCACGCGCGAGGGCGCCCGGGGGCTCCCGGTCACCGTTCAGGTGATCTATGAGGACGTGGTGCGGGTTCCGCTCGTGGGTTGGCTGATCGGAAGCGCGGTGCGCTTGTCATCCACCGCCGTCATGCGCCAGGAGTTCGGATGAGCGCCATCGGGAGCCGGGGGCAGCGCGGCTCGGTCTCGGTCGTCACGGCCGCGATCGCGCTGGTCATGCTCGTCTGCACGATGGGGGTCGCCGATGTCGGTAGCGTGCTGGCGGCCCGGGCACACACCCGGGCGGCGGCTGACGCCGCCGCCCTCGCCGCCGCCCAGGAGCTGGCGTTTCCGACCGGAGGCGATCCCGCGGAGCAAGCGGCCGACCTGGCCATGCGAAACGGCGCGGAGCTGATTGACTGCGTGTGCACTGCCGGGTCGTTCGAGGCGGTCGTCACCGTTCGCGAGGTACGGACCGATCTGCTGTTGGTGCCCGGCAGCATCACGCTGGACGTGCGTGCTCGCGCCGTGGTCGATCTGCCGTGAGGGCCGGCTTACTGCCCGCTGGCTCCCACGCGCGTGAGCCAGGAGCTGTCCGCCACGTTCCAGTGATCGGCCAGATAGTTCCTCGAAGCCGGCGCGACGTTGTAGTAGTCGTCGCCGTTGCAGTCGAAGGCGTACATGCCGGTAGGCGACATGCCGGGACAGGAGCCGATCAACGAGCCGCCTCCCGAGAAATAGGAACCCCCGTCGTTGTAGCACATGACGTCGTTGATCTCGTAGCAGTGGAACGCCCCGCTCGTATGCGGCGCGGAGTCCTGCACAGCGCCCAGGTTGTGGCCGGTCTCGTGCTGGAACGCCAAGGCCAGGCTTTCCGGGTCGTCGCCGAGTCCGAAGCGGATCATCGAGTACCGGGGTCCCGCGCCGTTGTTCGCGTTCGTGGCGGGATCGGGCCGATCGTCGAGCGCCAGCGAACCTTGCCCCCCGTAGGGATAGCAGCAGTCGATGTTGGCCACGAACGCCACATAAACGAAGGCCGAGCTGTGGAACCCGCGCGCGTCGAGGCCGTTCGCGACGTCGGTGAACGTGTAGGTGGTGTCGGCCCCGATCGCTGTCAGACGCACCACCGTGATCGTGACGGCGCGGTCGCGGAAGCACCAGAAGCGGTAGTGCTGGCCGGATTCGGAGGCCGACTGCGCGTCGAGATTCTGATCCGCCAGCGCGAGGGTCTGCTTGATCAACGGTCGCGCCGCGGCCGCATCGGGTGCGTGGGTGTCCGATGGATACCCCAGCAACACGTGGATCCGTCGCCCGGACCGGCCGTCGCCGGGGCAAGGGGCCTGCGGCACCGGGGAACGCGTTGCGAGATTCCTCGACGCCGGGCCGACGTCCGGCACCAGGGCGTCGCCTCCATGCGTACAGGTCGGGGCCCCGCCGATCACGACCATCTCAAGATCTCCGCAGACTCCGGGCGTTGCGGCGTGCACCCCCGGCGTGAAGGTGGCGGCCACCGCGACCGTGGTCACGGCTGCCAGGAGCAGAGCACGTTGGACCCGATTCCGCATCTCTAGGGTGTCGGCGCCGCGACCCTGAGGCCTGAGCGGCGGCGATCGATCTGCCGAGCCGCGGGAGCCGCGTACACTCGCCCCATGACCTCCCGGCGCCGGTTGGAAGAGCTGCTTGTGGCCGTGGCCGACCACGATGTCGCGCCAGCCGCCGCCCTCGATCGGATCGCCGAGCTTCCCTACCGCGATCTCGGGTTCGCCCGTGTCGACACGCACCGGGAGCTGCGTCAGGGCGCGCCCGAGGTGATCCTCGGGTCCGGCAAGACGCCCGAGCAGGCCGCTGCGATCGCGTTGGCGCTCGCCGAGGCGGGTGCCTCGAGCGTGCTCGTGACGCGCGCCGACGCCGAGATGCGGGCGGCCGTGCGATCGGCGCTGCCGGACGCGCAGGAACACGAGCTTGCGCGAGCGGTTTGGGTCCAGCCTCACCCGCCGGAGCCTCGAGGCCGTGTGCTGATCGTCTCCGCCGGCACCTCCGACGGCCCGGTGGTGCATGAGGCGCGTATACGCGCGGAGCTCCTCGGCACCGAGGTGACGGTGCACGAGGACGTCGGCGTCGCCGGGTTGCACCGGCTCGCTCCGGTGATCCCGGACCTCGACCACACAGATGTCGTCGTCGTCGTCGCGGGGATGGACGCGGCGCTTGCGAGCGTGATCGGGGGTCTCGCTCCGTGCCCCGTGATCGGCGTGCCGACGAGTGTCGGCTACGGCTCGGCGCACGGTGGTTCGACCGCGCTGAACGCGATGCTCTGCTCGTGCGCCGACGGGTTGGCCGTCGTCGGGATCGACGACGGCTTGGGAGCCGGGTCGATCGCCGCGCGCATCGCACGCCGGGCCGAGGTCGCGACGCCGTGACGCGCGTCGCGTACCTAGATCCGATCGGGGGGATGGCGGGCGACATGCTGCTGGCCGCGCTGCTCGATGCCGGCGCGCCGCTCGATGCGCTCGACGAAACCATCGGCGCACTCGGGTTGGCAGCGCGGATCGACGTGCGCCGGGTCGAGCGCTCGGGGGTCGTCGCGACCCATGTCGACGTCGTCACCTCGAAGCGCACGCACGAGCGCCCGGCGCGCGAGCTGCGTGAGCTGGTGGGGTCGGCATCGCTCGCCGAGCCGATCCGTCTGCAGGCTCTCGAGGCGCTCGAGCGGCTCATCGCGGCGGAGGCCTCGATCCACGGGGTCGAGCCCGGCGATGTGATCCTGCATGAGCTCGGTGGCGACGACACCCTCGTAGATCTTTGCGGAGTGTTCGCGTTGCTGCACGCCCTGGGCGTGCAACGCGTCGCGTCCGCGCCGCTGCCGATGGGCGGCGGCCTCGTCACGACCGACCACGGCCCGCTGCCGATGCCCGCGCCGGCTACCCTCGTCCTCCTGCAGGGCGTGGCGGTGATCGGCGTCGCCACGCCCGGGGAGCTGGTGACCCCGACCGGTGCCGCGATTGTCGCGACGGTGGCGACGTCCTTCGGGCCGATGCCGTCGATGACCCCGAGCGCGACGGGCTATGGCGCGGGAACCCGCACGCACCCGGATCGCCCGAACCTCGTTCGCGTCGTCCTCGGCGACGTCGCCGAGGACGGGGCACGCCGCGGTGAGGTCGTCGTGCTCCAGGCGAACGTCGATGACATGATCCCCGAGCTCGTTCCCGACGCGCTCGACGCCTGCCTGGCCGCAGGCGCGCTCGATGCCTGGACCGAGCCGATCGCCATGAAAAAGGGTCGGCCCGGGTTGCTCGTGTCCGTGCTCGCCCGACCCCACGATGAGCGACGCCTGGCCGAGACGCTGTTGCAGCACTCGACCTCGCTCGGTGTGCGCGTGCAGTCGCACGCACGCTACGAGCTCGATCGGGCGATCCGCGAGGTGCAGGTCGAAGGACGAACGGTCCGGGTGAAGATCGGGCTGCTCGATGGGCGCGTCGTCAATGTGGCTCCGGAGCACGACGACTGCGCGCAGGTGGCCGCCGCCAGCGGGCGCCCCGTCAAGCAGATCTGGGCGGAGGCCCTGGCCGCGGCCACCACGACCCTGCACATGACCGAGGACGCCGATGACCCAGCCGGCTGATCTGGGCGCGCTCGAGACGGCGATCGCCGCGGCCCCGAGCGCCCTGGTCGCCTTCTCCGGAGGGGTGGATTCCTCGCTCGTTGCCGCCGTTGCCGTCACGGTCCTGGGGGAGCGCGCCTTGGCGGTCACCGCCGTCTCCCCGGCGTTGGCGACCGGTGAGCTGGACGGCGCGCGCGCCGTCGCCGCCGCTGTCGGCATCGCGCACCGCACGATCACGACCGACGAGCTGGCACGTGCGGGCTACCGGCGAAACGGCGAGGACCGGTGCTACCACTGCAAGTCCGAGCTCTACGACCGGCTGGCTCTGCTCGGGCTCGCCGAGGGCTACGCGGCCGTGTTCTCGGGCGCAAACATCGACGATCTCGGGGACTGGCGGCCCGGGTTGCGCGCCGCCGCCGAGCACGACGTGCGTCATCCGCTCGTCGAGTCGGGGTTCCGGAAAGCCGATGTCCGGCGCTTGGCCGGGGTCCTGGCCATCCCGAGCGCCAACAAGCCGGCGATGCCGTGTCTCGCTTCCCGGCTTCCCTACGGCACGGTGGTCGACCCCGCGGTGCTGGCCCTGGTTGACCGCGCCGAGCAGGCGGTGCGCGCGCTCGGCTTTCGCGAGGTTCGCGTTCGCCATCTCGGGCAGTCCGGCCGGGTCGAGCTCGGGGACGACGACCTCCTCCGCGCGCAGACCCCGTCGGCTCGCACGGAGATCGAGACCGCCGTGCGCGAGGCCGGCTATGCGGATGCGGTCCTGGACGACCGACCCCTGCGATCGGGATCGTTCACGGGAAAGCTACTCCCGGTCGCGATCGCTCGATGAGCGGGGCTTACTCCAGCGATCCCGCGCGCGGGTCACGCCTCGTCGGGGTGCGGTAGCCCGGCTCGCTCCGCGCCGTCAGGAACTCGACCGCGGCCCACAACATCTTGGAGCGCGGATAGAACCACAGCGGCACGCCGCCGAGCACTGCGACGCTAGCGCCGATCAACGGCACCACCGGTATGAACGGCACGGTCAGCGCCATCGCGATCGCCATCATCACGACCCAGAACCCGCACGCGACCGCGTAGTTGATCACCATCGCGCCGAGGTAGCCGGCTTCCTGCTGTTCGAAGCGAAGGTCGCAACGTGGGCATCGCGGTTTAGCGTGGAACCAGCTCACCCAGATATCGCGCGCTCCACATCGCGGGCAGCGCTTGCGAGCCCCGCGCGCGAGGACGCGCGCGGGGGTTGCCTCCCGGAGCAGTGGCGTTGGACCTTGACGCGAAGCGTCCGGGTCCAACGCGGCGTATGGGTCGCCCGTAATCTCGTCTCCTTACGTGCTCGCCGCAGAAGCGATCGCGTAGAACTTCACGATCGTCTCCTTGATCCGCCAGGTCCCGGCCGACCCTTTCGGCGTGATCAATACATCTCCTACGCGTACCGTGTGCACCGCGCCGTCATCCGTTTCGATGGCGGCTTCGCCGGCCAGGATCAGGGCCACCTCGTCGTAGGGGCGGACGAAGGACCAGGTGTCGGGCTCGCGCTGCCAGAAGCCGGTCGTGAAGGTCCCGTCGCCGGTGGCGAACGCATCGGCCTCGGCCCCGCCCGAGGGGATCGCGCCGGGCGGGTCGATGAGCGGGCGCCACGCCCGTTCCCCGTCACGGATCACGCGGATCGTGCTCATCGGTCGTTCCTCCCGTCGGATGGCGTATCCGCAGGCTACGACCTCTGGCCACTCCCCGGTGTCGGGATAGGGGTGTACCATCGCCGGACCATGGCGAAGAAGCCCATCCGCACGCCGCTGGGGCGCTCACCGCGCGCCGAGCTCAACGTGATCGACTACACGCTGGCCAAGCGCGCGTTGCTGCGTGACTCCCAGTTGGGGCTCCAGTCGGTGAACGACCTGTGCGACGCGCACCCCGAGCTGATGCGCGCGGCGCGCTACGTCGGCGAGCCCACGAGGGTCGACTGCCCGGTCTGCGGCAAGGACAAGCTCGTCCTGCTCGCCTACGTCTACGGCGACACCCTCAAGCACGACAATGGCCGCGTGTGGTCCCTCGACACCGGGTTGCGCATGGCGGCGGCCTACCCGGGTGCCTCCTGTTACGTGGTGGAGGTCTGCCGGACCTGCCAGTGGAACCACCTGCGCGAGGCGTTCACAGCTCGGCGCAGTGCCGTCGGCTAGCCGCGAGCCCCTGCGCCGTCACACGGTTGCCACATACCGCCCCCCACGCTCCGGCGAGGGCGTTGTTAGCATCGGGATCACCGTGACACGCGGTCCGACCCCACCTCCCGAACGGGAACCCTACGTTCCCAAGCACGCCCCGACGCGCTCCGACGCATCGGGGCGTGCCGCGGCGTCCACGGGCCCGGCGTCGACGCGCGCCACGAAGGGCCCCCCACCCGGGAAGAAGAAGTCGTTCCTGCGGCGCAAGTGGTGGCTTCTGCTGTTGCTGACGCCGCTCGTGGTGATGGCGTTCGCGGGCATCGGCCTGTACGTGGCCTATGCGCGGATCACGCTGCCGACGACCCTGCCGCCGATCCAGACCACCTACCTGTATGACCGTAACGGTCACCTGCTCACCACGCTGCACGGGAGCGTGGATCGCACGGTGGTCCCGCTCTCACAGATCTCGCCGCACATGATCGACGCGGTGATCGCGACGGAGGATCACGACTTCTACAACCATCCCGGGGTCGATGTGGCCGGGATCGCGCGAGCCGCCTACACCGACCTCGTGAAACGCAGCACCGTGCAGGGCGCCTCGACCATCACCGAGCAGCTCGTGAAGAACGTCTATGCCGGCTCGTACACCACCGACGCCGACGGCGTGCAGTCCTACGTGCTTCCGCAGCGCTCGATCCAGGAGAAGATCCGCGAGGCGTTGCTCGCGGTGAAGCTGGAGCAACAGCTCGGCAAGGATCAGATCCTCGAGAAATACCTGAACACGGTCTACTTCGGTCACGGAGCCTACGGGGTCGAGGCGGCCGCGCGCACCTACTTCGGCGAGCACGCGAGCCAACTGTCGATCCTCGAATCGGCCTCGCTGGCAGGCGTGTTGCACGCTCCGGATCTCTACGATCCGATCGATCACCCAAGCGACAACTGGTATCGACGCAACTACGCGGTCGACCAGATGGTGCGCTACGGCTATCTGGAGAGTGGCGAAGGGGAGCGCCTCAAGAAACACAAGTGCTGCGGCACGATCCCGGACCAGCAGGACCTCCTGGTCGCCCCGGGCCAGTCGGAGTATTTCGTTTCATACGTGCGTCAGCTCCTATTCGACCGCTACGGCGAGGCAACCGTGTACTCGGGCGGCATGCGCGTGACGACCACGCTCGACCTGAACCTGCAGCGCGCCGCCGAGCATGCCATCGCCGATGCGCTACCCGATCCCCACGATCCGGCCGCCGCGCTCGTCTCGATCGACCCGCGAACGGGAGAGATCCTCGCGATGGCCGGAGGCCGCGACTGGTCGAAGAACAAGGTGAACTACGCAACCGGCGCGGGAGGATCCGGGCGGCAGTCCGGGTCGGCCTTCAAGGCCTTCACGCTGGCGGCCGCGATGAAGCAAGGCTACGACCTCCGGAAGTATTGGCAGGGCCCCGCGACGATCGGGATCCCGCAGTGTCCGGACGCCACGCAGCCCGACGGGATCTGGCACCCAGTGAACGCCGGCGACGGCGAGGCGGGCACATTCACCCTCGCGGGCGCGACCGCGCACTCGGTCAACACCGTCTTCGCGCAGCTGATCGCGCAGCTCGGTCCGAAGCCCGTGGTGGAGATGGCACACGCCCTCGGCATCCAGTCGGATCTGCCGGTTGTGTGTTCGGTGACGCTCGGATCGGTGGCCGTCAACCCACTGGAGATGACCAACGCGTACGCGACGATCGCCGATCAAGGCGTTCGTCACTGGGCGAACCCGCTGTTGCAGGTCAAGACCGAGGGCGGGCGGATCGACGACACCGTCGCCTCGGTGGGCGAAGAGGTCCTCGTGCCGAACGACGCGAACCTGGTCACGTACGCGCTCCAGGGCGTCGTGCGAGAGGGCACGGGTACGGACGCGGCCATCTCCGGGTTCCCGGTGGCCGGCAAGACGGGCACGGCAAACGATAACGTGGACGCGTGGTTCTGTGGCTACACCGTGCAGATCGTCACCTGCGTGTGGGTGGGGTGGCCCAAGGGCGAGATCCCGCTGGAAGACATCGAGGGCGTGCCGTCCGTCTACGGCGGCACGATCCCGGCAGCGATCTGGCACAGCTTCATGACGATCGCGATGCAGGGCCAGACGCCCGAGTCCTTCCCCGTGCCGTCGTTCGACGGCAATACGATCGGGCCTTCCGTCGCGGTGTCGTCGCCCGCGCCCTCGATCTCGCCGTCTCCCAGCGTCACGCCGTCGCCGAAGCCGAGCCACTCACCATCGCCGACGGGAACGCCATCACCGACCACGACGCCATCGCCGACGGGCTCGCCCTCGTCCACGCCGAGCTCGTCGGCGTCGGGGCCCTGACTCAGATCCCCGGGACGGCCAAGACCGGCTCGTCAACCGGGATCAACGCGGTGACGACCGTTCCGCGACCCGGTGTCGATCGCAGGTTGAACGTGCCGCTCGCGAGTTCGACCCGCTCGCGCATCGAGGCCAGGCCCACGCGCCCGGAGCGAAGGTAGTCGCGCGCCTGGTTCGTCTCGAAGCCGCGCCCGTCGTCCTCGATCTCGATCCGGAGCTGGCCTGCGTCGGAGTTGACCAGCACCGTGACCGTAGCCGCCGCCGCGTGCTTTCCGACGTTGGACAGCGCCTCCTGCACGATCCGGTACGCCAGCGTTTCCACGTCGCGGGGAATGCCGAACTGCAGCTCTCCCTCGAAGGCCGTCACGACGCCGGTGTCGGTGCCGAACCGCAACAGTGTCTCCCGAAGGGCCGGAATCAACCCGCGTTCTTCGAGCACGGGTGGGCGCAGCCCCGACATCAGTTGCCGCAGCGCGTCGGCCTCGCCGGCCAGTTCCTCACGGATCTTCACGAGCACCTCCGTGCCTCGCTCGACGTCGCCGGCCTTGATCATCAGTAGGGCGGCCTCGAGGGACAGCGACGCCGCGGACACACCCTGCACGGGGCCGTCGTGAAGGTCGCGCGCGATCCGGTTGCGCTCCTGTTCGATCGCGGCGTTGGATCGCCGCAACAGCCGCGTGCGGTCCTCATCGCGATCCTGCAGGAACTGGAACAGCGACCGGATCGTCTGATCCGCCACCTTGGCGGCGCTCACGTCCCGCACGAGCAGCAGGGTCTGAGGCGGGTCCGTCGGGATCTCCGAGGCGGTCGACTCGAGGTGCAGGGTGAGTCCGTCGGATCGGTCGATCGTCGCCTGGCCTCCGTGCAGCAGGCCGGCGAAGCCGGGGTCTGCTCCGTCGACGACGGCGGCCAGGGCCGTCCACGCCATGCCCACTACGGCGATGGGGTCAAGGGCGACCATGGTCGCAAAGGCGTGGTTGACCCGCATGATTAGGCGTCGGTGGTCGAGCTCCACGAAGCCGTCGACGGCGGCGTCGAAGACGAGGCGCAGGTGTTCCTCGGAACGACGGAGCGACTCGTTCGCCTCGCGCAGCCGATCGAGGGCGGCGTCGGTGTCCGACAAGGCGATCCGCTGCTGCGACAGGGAGTCTTTCGCGTCGCCGAACGCCTCGGCGCTGATGAGCTGGTTCGACAGGATCCGCAACGCGATCGCGACGCCGAGGATGAGCAGGATCACGGTGGAATGTGTACCGGCGATGCCGCGGGCGTCGTCCAGGCTCGCTACGACCGACAGCGCGACGCATGCGGCGATGACGGTGACACTGGTGAGCACCGGGCGGACGATGCGAGTGGAGCCCTCGACCCGGAGCCTTCGGCCCTCATGCGGCACCAGAAGGTATACGGCGGCGAGCGCGAGCGGTACCGACGCGAAGGTGATGCCCACCCAGGCCGGTCCGCGATCGTCGGTCAACGTGACCCACGCGGCCCCGAACCGCAGGGTCGCGAGCGCGAGCGCGCAGAAACCGACGAACGCCAAGAGGTGACCGCGACTCGGTGCCCACAGCGCGAGGGCACCGGAGATCGCGATAATCGCCGCGGCCACGATCGCGTACGTCGCGGCGGACAAGGCAGCTTCCGTCGAGGCCCCGACAGGCCGGATCACGACGTAGCCGGTCGCCGCGAGCGACAGCGCCAGCAGCGAGACGTCGGCGATCACCTCCCGCCGGTCCCGAGGTTCGAAGTGCGCCGAGAACTCATCCCGTGCGGCCAAGCTGAACGGCACAATCAGCGCAAGCAGCACAAGATCGGTCAGGGGCGGTCCCGCCATGGTGTCGGAGACCCGCCGGCTCACCGCGAGGATCGCCGCGACACCGCCGGACAGCAGGAACGCGGCAGCCACGAACCGAGCTCCCGGCCAACCCTCGGCATCGCCGCCCCGGCCGATCAGGACGCCGGCTATGACGAAGGCCACCGCCGACGTGACGCCGCGAATGGTTGCGTAGTGCTCGGAGCCGGGCGTGGCGAGCAGGAGCGCTGTGACGCATGCGATCGCGATGGCGCACAGGCCGACGATGACGCCGGCACGCCGCGGGGATGGGACGGCCTCCATGTGCGCTCCATGATGGCGGGTGCAGGCCTTGGGCTCCATCACCCGGCTATCGGTTCTCCCCCGGCCGGATGGACTAGACCGGAAGCAAGAAAGCTACTCGATCAGTCGCCGGCGCAGCGCCTCGGCCACGGCGGCCGTGCGGTCCGACGCGCCGAGCTTCTCGAAGATGTGCTCGAGGTGGGTCTTGACCGTATCGGGGGAGATGTAAAGGCGCTCGGCGATATCGCGGTTCGTGTGGCCGAACGCGAGGAGCTGCAGGACCTCGATCTCCCGAGCCGTCAGGGTCTCGGCCTTGCGATCGCGCTCCTTCGCGGTCGAGAGCTCCTCCGCCAGGGCAACGACGAGCTGTGGGTCGATCACCATGTTGCCGCCGGCGACCAGGCGCACCGTCTGGATCAGGTGCTCGGCGTCGCGAGCCTTGAGGACGTAGCCGCGCGCGCCGCTGCGCACAGCCTCGACCACGAACTGGCGGTCGTCGTAGGCGGTGAGCATGATCACGCCGACCTTCGGATGGTGGTCCCGGAGCTCGCGCGCGGCCTCGAGGCCGTCCATCTCCGGCATGCGGATGTCGACGAGCGCGATATCGGGATCTTCTGCGGCGACGAGCTCGAGGAGCTCCTTGCCGTTGGCCGCCTCGCCCACGACCTCGATGCCTTCGGCCATGTCGAGGTAGCGTCTCAGCCCTTGGCGCACCAAGGAGTGGTCATCTGCGATGGCGACCTTGATCGTCACGGCCCCTCCTCCTTTCGCACCGGGCCCGCCCCCGGAGTTGCGGCAATCCTAGACGGTTTCCCGCGATCTCGGTGTCGATCCCGACTCAGAACACGGGCTGCCAGTTGATGAACAGGTAGGCGAGCAGGGCGAAGCCGCCCACAAACGCCACGAGGATCGCCGTCTCGGGAGGTCGTCGACGGGCCGCGGCGATCGCCCACCCCCACGAGACCGGGAACAGCACGGCGGCGAATCGGGGCATCGATAGCAGCGGCCGGCTTTCCAGCGGTAACAGCAGTGGCAAGGCGAGGCTGGCCGAGGCGTACACGATGTAGGTCAGCGGGATCCGCCGCACGGCGAGCGCGACGCCCGTCACGGCCAGGGCGACCACCGTGACGTCCAGCAGCCACCAGCTTTGGTAGCGCCAGGCGAACTGCAGCGCCCCGACGATCACCTCCACCGGCTGGTGAGCGCCCCCGGGGCGCCACGCCCGCTGGGCGTCCAGCGGCGCCCAGAAGTCCCCGTACCGCCACTGCCACCATCCGAAGTACAGCAACGGCCCCAGGGCAACCGCGGCCGCCGCCGCCAGACGCGGCAGGAGCGCCCGGCCGTCGCGCCGTTGCTGCGCGATCGCCTCCACCCACAGGGCCAGGATCAACAGGATCCCGACGCTGCGTGTCGCTGCCGCCACCGCACCCGCCGCCGCGGCGAGAACCCAACGATCACGCCGCGCGAACCAGAACGTCGCGATCGAGGCCAGCAGGAACAGCGACTCGGTGTAGGGCGCGTAGAGGAAGAACGCCGTCGGGAACAGCGCGGTGAACAACACGGCCCGACGCGCGGCCCCGTCGCCGAGCTCGTAGCGCGTCAGGGCGTGCAACAGCAGCAACGCAGAGAACGCTGCCACGTTGGCGACCACCACCCCTGCCGCCAGCGGTCCGACGCCAGGCAGGAGGTGCACCAGACGCATGGATACGGGGAATCCCGGAAAGAAGGCGGCGCTGTGGTCGCCCGGCGAGTAGCCCGTCGTCGCCAGGCGCAGGAACCACTGGGCGTCCTGGCGCTGCAGCGATGTGAACAGCATGTGCCACCCGGGTGCCAGCGCCGGATTGGGGAAGCCGGCGTCGGTCGGCGGCTGACCCGGCGGCAACGCCAGCATGCCGCCGCCGATCACCCCGATCGCAGCGAGAAGCACACGGGCGCCGAGGAACGCCCAGAGCGTTTCGCGCCAGCCGTCACGGACACGGACCGAGGCGGGGTCGATCACGCGAGCACCGGCGGCGCGGGGGCCGCATCACGTGCGGGTGCCCTGGGGTGCAATTGCCGAAGCGGCGGGAGCTCGTCCCGGACCCATGCGATCAGGCACCACACGAGCACGCCGGCTCGGATCGCGAGCGCCAGCTCGAACCACCACTGCTGTGGGAACGTCATCGCCCCGGTGTATGCGCCGAAGAACCAGAACCTCGTGACGAACACCGCGACGTCGGCCGCCTCGAACGCGACGAAGCGCCCGAGTCGCGGCATCGTGAGCGCGAACCACGGCAGGAGCCACAGCGAGTACTGCGGCGAGTACACCTTGTTCGTCAGCAGGAAGCAGATCAGTAGCGGGACGCCGCACGTCCACCGCGGGAACGACGGGTCACGCCTGCCCTTGAGATAGATCGCGAGAAACGCGAACAGCAGGAACCCGGTCAGCGCGGCCAGGTTCACGTTGGCGATCGAAATGCACATCGCGTCGATGTGGCGACACGCGATGTACCAGACGCTGTCGAAATCGGGCGTGCGCGCCGCGTTGAACCGGAAGAACTCCCACCAGGCGCCCGGCGCGACGACTGCGAACGGCAGGTTGATCGCCAGCCAGGTGCCTGCAGACCACCACAGCACACGGACCGAACGATCGGGCTCGCGATCCTGCAGAGCCTGCAGGAACAGCGGGACGATCACCAAAGCGGGGTAGAACTTCGTGGCCGCCCCGAGCCCGATCAACACGCCGGCCCAGCCGTCGCGCCGCTTGGCGAACGCGACGATCGCCGCCGTCGCGCACGCCACCGCGGCCAGGTCCCAGTTGATCGTCCCGTAGACCAGCAACGTCGGCGCCAGTGCGAACCACAGCGCGCGCGAATCGGCGAGCAACCACAGACACAGGGCGACGACCATCGCGAACCCGAGCAACAAGATGGCGTTGGCATAGAAGAACGACGCGTAGTCGTTCCCGGAGAACCACGCGGCCACGCGCATCAGGTACATCGTGACCACCGGGTACTCGTCGCAGTTATTGTCCGAGGCCTGGCACCGATCGAAGAAGGGGAGCCGTCCGCCGCCGAGCTGTTCGGTACCCAGCAGCGGCACGATGTCGGTGTAGCAGAGCAGCCGGTACTGGCGCCCGTTGCTGAAGTCGCCACCGGCACAAGGGGACTTCAGGGCGGCGCCCACCGCCATGGTCCCGAATACACAGGCGAGCACCACGGTGATGCCGACCGCATGCCGAGCGTGCTTCACGCGGCGCATCGTAGCCGGGGTCGGTCGCCCGCCGCCGTTCGAGCGCACGGTGTGAAGGTTGGAGTGCGCACTCGTAGAGTGTTTGGTCATGAGGTATCGGGTCGAACAGCTCGCGGCCGCCTGTGACGTGTCGGTCGACACCGTGCGGTTCTATCAGTCGCGCGGTCTCCTGCCGCTGCCGGTCCGCGAGGGGCGCGTCGCCTGGTACGAGGACTCGCACGCCGAACGGATCCGCCGGATCCGCGAGCTGCAGGGCAAGGGGCTGACCCTTGCGGCGATCGGACGTGTGCTGAGCGGTGAGTTGGATCCGTCAGACGCCGATCTCGCGGCCGCGGTCGCGGTGGCCCGCGGTGTCGGGGCCGAGGAGACGGCGTTGCTGAGCCTCGATGAACTGGCATCTGCTTCCGGCGTTCCGGCCTCCCTGATCCAGGCGGTTGAGCGCGAAGGGATCACGATCGGGCGTCGCGTCGAGGGCGAGGTCCGATACTCGGCGGCGGACGCCGACGTCGTCCGCACGGCGTTGCGATTGCTGGAATTCGGACTGCCGGTGGGCGACCTGATCGGTCTCGCGCGCGATGCCGACGATGCGCTGCGTGCGCTGTCGATCCGGGCAGTTGACCTGTTCGACGCGAACGTGCGCGAGCCGATCCGTGACACGGCGGGAGTCGATGCAGAAGCTGCCGGGCGAACCGTGCTGGCCTTCGAGACGTTGTTGCCTGCGGTGACGTCGCTGGTCTCCAACCACTTCCGCCGGCTGTTGTTGGAAGAGGCCGAACGGCGGATCGAGACGTGAGCGAGTCGCAGCTGCCCAGCGGCGACGAAAAGGCCGAGACCGTCCGTAGCCTGTTCGACAGGATCAGCCCCCGCTACGACCTGGTCAACCGGGTCATGACCCTTGGCATGGACATCGGCTGGCGGCGGCGCGCGATCCGGGAGCTGCACCTGCCCGCCGGCTCGCGGGTGTTCGATCTCGCCTGCGGGACCGGTGATTTCTGCCGGGAGCTTCGTGGCGCGGGCTACCTGGCAGTTGGCTTCGATTTCTCCTTCGGCATGCTCGCGAGCGCTCGCACCGATGTGCCGCTCGTACAGGCCGACGCGCTGCGATTGCCCGTACGCGATGCGAGCGCCGACGGTGTGACGTGCGGCTTCGCGCTGCGGAACGTCGTTTCGCTGCCCGCGCTGTTCGCGGAGCTCGGACGCATCGTGCGCCTGGGCGGGGCGATCGCGCTGCTCGACGCCAGCCGGCCGGACAATGCCCTCCTGCGCGTCGGCCACACCGTGTATTTCGAGCGGATGGTGCCGATGATCGGCGGTCTGCTCTCGGACCGCGACGCCTATGCCTATCTGCCAAGGTCGATGGCCTATCTGCCGCCGCCCGCCGAGATGCTCGCTATGCTGCGCGGCGCCGGGTTCCCGTCGGCGCGACGTCTGCAGTTGACCGGTGGCATCACCCAGCTGCTGGTCGGGGTCCGGGCGTGAGCGTCCAACAGCTCGGCGCGTCATTCGACCTGCTCGCCGCGTGGCAGGAAGGCGGCGTCTTCCTGGAACATGACGGACAGGGGATCGCGACGGGTCCGGGATCGCCGGTTCCGACCTCCGATGCCGTGACGGCGTTGCGTGATCGACCGGACGGGGCGGTTGCGTGCGGGGCGCTGCCGTTCGCAGGCGAGGGTTCGCTCGTGCTCGCCGATTCGCAGGTTCGACGGACCGATCCCTTCGTGACCGCGCGGATCGGCCCGGCCGTGCAACCCGTTCTCGTGACCGGGCTGATCCCGTCCGAGGCGTTCGGCGAGGAGGATCTGACGCTGTCGCCGACCCCGGCCCTCTACGCGGGGGCCGTGGCGGAGGCATCGCGGCGCGTGCGGGTTGGCGAGCTCCGCAAGGTCGTGCTCGCGCGCACGATCGAGGTCGGGGGTCGGGCCTTCGATCCCCGACGGCTCGCACACCGTCTGCGAGCGGTCGACCCGCACGCCTACACGTTCATCGCGCCGACGGACGACGGGACCCTGGTCGGCGCCTCGCCGGAGTTGCTCGTATCGCGGCACGGCAGCGAGGTCCGCGCCAACCCACTGGCTGGCTCCGCCCCACGGTCGGGGGACCGGCGCGAGGATCTGGCGAGCGCCGAGCGTCTGGTCGCATCGGCCAAGGATCGCGAGGAGCACGCCGTGGTCGTCGAAGCGGTCGCGCATGTGCTCGAACCGCACTGCGCGTCGCTCATCTGGGATCCCGAGCCCGTGCTGCAGGAAACACCCAACGTGTGGCATCTCTCGACACGGTTCCGTGGGCATCTCCGCGCGCCTGCGCCCTCATCGTTGGATCTTGCGCTCGCACTGCACCCGACACCGGCCGTCGGCGGCGCGCCGACCGACGCTGCCCTCGCGGTCCTCGCCCAGCTCGAGGGGTTCGATCGCGGGTGGTACGCCGGTCCGGTCGGCTGGGTCGATGCCGACGGCAACGGCGAGTGGGCGATCGCCCTGCGCTGCGCGTCGCTGCAGGGGCAGCGCGCGACCCTGTACGCGGGCGCCGGGATCGTCGGGGCGAGCGACGCCGAGGCCGAGGTCGACGAGACCGACCGGAAGTTCCGTGCGTTCCTCGACGCGCTCCGCTGGGGGTGAGCCATGGAGCTCGGGAGGGTCGGCACCGACGCTGCCGGATGGATCGGGGGCGGGTGGAACTGGGAGCTGCCGATCGCCATCGGTTACGCGACCGCCGGGCTGGATGAGCCGCACCGTCACGAGCGAACGATCGAGGTCTACCTCGTCGTCGCCGGTGTCGCGGTCGCCGTCGTGGACGGCGTCGACGTTCCCGTCCAAGCGGGTGACGTGCTCGTCGTGGAGCCCCACGAGGTACGGACGTTCACATCGTCGTCTCCCGATTATCGGTGCTTCGTCCTGCACATCGGCGGCGGCGGATCGTCGGACAAGGAGCTCGCCGACTGATCAGCGACCCGCGAGTGCGGCGGCGACCCCGGCGCGGAGATCCGAGCGACGCGCGCGATCGAGTGTCGCGTCGATCGCGACCTCGACGACCTGCACACCACCCTCGCGGGCCGCGCGCTCGAGTGCCGGCACCAGGTCGGCCGCCCGCTCGATCCGTGCATGTGCTGCCCGCGCAGCCGAGGCGACCGCCCCGATCGATGCGGGGTGTGGCGTCGTGAACAGCGCCTCGTGCTCGGGCAGCGACGCCTGACCGAGCATCGAGAAGATCTGCCCGCCGCCGTTGGCGAGCACGACGAACACTGCGTCGGTGCCGAGACGAGATGACCACAACAGCGCGCCCGCGTCATAGAGGAACGACAGGTCGCCGAGCAACGCGAAGGTCGGGCCGTGGCTCCCGGAGGCCACGCCCAGCGTGGTGGCGACGAGACCGTCGATCCCGCTCGCTCCGCGGTTGCCGACGACATGCAGCAGGTCGGGCGCCGTCCAGATGCGCGGCGGCCGTCGCGGCGCCATGAACAGATCGAGGTCGCGCACCGGTGTGGAGGAGCCCACGACGAGCGACGCGCCGTGCGGTAGGAAGGATGCGACATCGCGGGCGATCCGGCCCTCGAACGGCTCATCCCAGGTGTCGAGCTCCAGGTCGACGGCATGTCGCGCGAGCAAGTCCGCGACGCGCCATCCGTCGGCCCACGCCGGGTCGGTCGGTTCGACCGGAAAGCTGTCCCGTTCCTCCCACGCAAGTGCGGCGAACAGCTCGGCGTCTACGGCGATCCGGCGCTCGGCGCGCCCCTCGGGGTCGGGGTTCGGGTGCTCGCGGTCGATGACTACGAGCGCGCCGGTTTCCGCCACGAGCCGCTGGGTCGCGCGTGTCGTCGGCGTCGCGCCTACCTGCACGACGACCTCCGGCCGGTGCCCGGCTATCCACGGCTCATCGCCGATCAGGAACTGCCCGGCGGCAAGGGCAGCCCCGGCGCGTCCCGCGTCGAGTCGCAGGCCCGACAGCGGCTCCGCCAGGACCGGCCACCCTAGCGACGCACCCAGGGAAAGCAGCGACAGGGTTTGTGGGGCGCCGGAGCCGCCGAGCGTGATCAGGCCGCGATGCGCCGCGTAGCTTTTGAGGAACCCGTGCAGCGCGGTCCGCGCAGCATCCACGTCGGGGGCGCGTCCGGGTGCCTCGGGCGCGGCGCGCCGGGTCCAGCCGGCGTCCGTCGTCTCGGGCACGAGCGGTTCTTCGAAGGGACAGTTCACCTGCACGGGCCCATGCGGGCTGCCGGTGGCTGCTTCGCACGC
>JBDUBL010000099.1:0-6174 GCA_040004125.1 Actinomycetota bacterium | reverse complement strand
TGACCACGGTGCCGGGATCGCTGGAGAACCGCCGCACCTCCTCGAGCATCGGGCCCGTCAGGTCGCGGAACGGTGCCTCGACGATGTCCAGCGGGATCTCGAAACCGGCGTCGAACCACTCCGACTCCAGCCGGTGCGCGGCCTCGGGGTCCAGATCGAAGTAGATCGCGCGGGTGGTACTGGCGTCGAGGCTCTTGGCGTAGTTCACCGCGCGGATCGTCAGGTCGTTGACGCCGGACAGGAATACCAACGTTGCCGTGCGATTCGGGATCAGCGGCTTCGCCTCGACCCCCCGCGCGCCGTCGTGCAGGGTCACGACCGGCACATCGGTCACCACGACGCGCGGGATCCGCAGCATCGCGGCCTTCAGCCGCACGATGTCCTTCGTGCGGACGACGTGGCTGGACAGATGCTCACCCACCATCTCCGGCACGACCAGGGTCACGACGTCGTGCGGCGCGAGATCGATCCCGGCGACGAACCGCCGCACACTGGTCGTCAGGCTGCCTGCGCCCAACGGAGTCAAGGCAGGCACACCTTGACCGGCGAAGGCCGCCCACGCCTGCACCAGCGCCTGCGGCACCTCCTCTCCCGGGGTGATCACGGACAGCGACTGCGGACGCAACGACCGGATGTACCCCAGCGCCTCGGCAGCCGATGCGTCGACGTCGCGAACCAACAGCACGACGTGGTTCGTACCCACGACCCCGACGCGCTCCACGCCCCGATGCACGACCGAGCGCACCCACGTGTAGTGACGGTGTATCGCGTAGAACACCGGCACCAGCAACGCCATGATCAGGATCGAGAGCCACGCTCCGTCCCGGAACTTGGACACGATCACGACGATCAGCACGATGAAGGTGGTGACGGCGCCGATGATGTTGATCACGATCGAACGGCGCCACCCTTTCATGGCACCAGCGCCTTTGCGACCCTCGGTGATCCAGTGGCGCACCATGCCGCTTTGCGACAGCGTGAACGACGTGAATACGCCGACGACATAGAAGTGGATCAGCCGGTCGAGGTCCGCATCGAAGGCATAGATCATCAGGCTCGCAAGCACCCCGAGCACGATCACGCCGTTGGAGAACACGAGACGGTCGCCACGGTTCACGAACTGACTCGGCATGTAACGGTCGCGACCAAGGATCGAGGCGAGTCGCGGGAAGTCCTGGTACGCCGTATTGGCAGCCAACACGAGGATCGCCGCGGTGAACGCCTGCACGATGTAGAACCCGATCGAGCTGTTGCCGAACACCGCGTTCGCAATCTGCGCGACCGCGGACTGGTCTTGGCTAGCGACGACCCCGTGCACGTGGGTGACTAGGTAGGAGATCCCGAGGAACATCGTCACCGCGATCGTGCCCATGATCGCGAGCGTGGTGGCTGCGTTCCGAGCCTGCGGACGTTTGAACGCGGGAACGCCATTGGAGATCGCCTCGACCCCGGTCAGCGCGGTGGCGCCCTGAGAGAAGGCCTTCAACAGCGCGAAGATCGTGATGCCCGCAACCGCGGTGGCGGTCTCGATCTGATGGGGGACGGGCGAGACGGCCGGACAACCGCCGAGACACTTCGCGACCCCAACCGCGATCAGAACGAGGATCGACAGGACGAACCCATAGGTCGGGATCGCGAACACCCGGCCGGATTCCTTCGTGCCACGGAGGTTCGCGAGCGTGATCAGGGCGACGAAGAACACCGACAGCAGCACTCTGTGCTGGTTGGCCCACGGGAACGCAGAGCCGATCGCGAAGACGCCCGCCACGATCGAAACGACGACGGTCATCATGTAGTCGAACAGCAACGCCGCGGCCGCCACGAGGCCGGCGAACACCCCGAGGTTCTCCTTGCTCACGATGTAGGCTCCCCCGCCCCCGGGGTAGGCGCGCACCGTCTGGCGGTAGGAACTGACGACGATCGCCATCAGTGCGGCGATCGCGAAGGAGATGGGCATCACGTACTTCGCCGGGGTCGTGGTCGCGATCGTCAGCGCCAGCAAGATCTCGCCGGACGCATACGCCACCGACGACAGCGCGTCCGAGGCGAACACGGGCAGCGCCAGCACCTTCGGCAACAAGGTGTGCTCGAGGTTCGCGCTCGTGAAGGCCCGTCCGACGAGGACTCGTTTGGCGACCGAGCCGGTTGAGGCTTTGGGCGGGGTGCTCATCGGCCCCCGATGCTACGGCCTTCGGGCCGGCCCCAGGCGCTCAGCTCGGCTCCGCGATCCAACGGTACCCCACCCCAGGCTCGGTGACGATCATGGCGGGCGCCGAAGCGTCGTCCCCGAGCTTCTTGCGGAGCGCCCGGACGTACGTGCGGAGGTAGGTGGTCTCGGTTCCATAGCCCTGCCCCCACACGCGACGCAGGAGCCACTGATGCGTGAGCAGCTTGCCCGGGTTGGTCACGAGCGCCTCGAGGAGCCCGTACTCGGTCGGCGTGAGACGCACCTGTTCCCCGTCCTCGGTGACCAGCCGTCTCGCAAGATCGACCTGCAGGGAGCCGAACGCGAGGATCGGCACGGGGGGCTCTTCGGCGCCGCGACGCCGCAGCGCCGCCCGGGAGCGCGCGAGCAACTCCTCCATCCCGAAGGGCTTCGTGACGTAGTCGTCGGCCCCGGCGTCGAGCGCCGCGACCTTGTCCGTCTGGCTCTCGCGCACGGACAGCACGATGATCGGCACCTCCGAGAAAGCGCGGACCCGACGGATCACCTCGGTCCCGTCCATGTCGGGAAGCCCGAGGTCGAGCAGGATCAGCTCGGGGTGCTGGCCAGCCGCAGCCACGACCCCTTCATCGCCCGTGCCGACCGTCTCGACGGCGTACCCGTGGGCTTCCAGGGTCGTACGCAGGGCGCGCCGGATCTGAGGTTCGTCATCGACGACCAGCACCTTCACGCCGACACCTCTTCCTCGATCGGCAGGTCGAACACCACGGCCGTGCCGGATCCGGTGGTCTCCTCGACCCAGATGTGTCCGCCGTGCGCGATCACGATCGCCCGCGCGATCGCGAGGCCGAGCCCACTGCCCGGGCGCTCCGGTTCCTCGCGACCACGATAGAAGGCCTCGAACACCTTCTCGCGTTGCTCGGGTGGGATCCCCGGACCGTCGTCGGCAACCCGGACGCGAACCGCCTCGCCCGCCACGCCGATGTGGATCTGCACGGTCCCATCTCTCGGCGAGTGCCGACCCGCGTTCTCGACCAGGTTGGTCAGCACCTGGTCCAACTGCACGGGGTCGGCGGCGATCTCGGGGATATCGGGATCGAGCAAAAGTTCGAGCCCGACGGAGCCCAGCCGCGAACGCATCCTGGACACGACCACCTCGGCGACTTCGTCGACGGCGGTCGGCACACGGCGGGGGATCAGGGCGCCGGCGCGGATCCGCGCGAGGTCCAGGATGTTGCCGACCAGCCTGTTCAACCGATCGGTCTCTTCCAAGATCGTCTCGAGCAGGTCCCGCTCTTGCGCGACCCCCAGGGTCGTGGTCTCGTCGAGCAGGCTGGTAACGCCGGCCTTGATCGAGGCGAGCGGCGTGCGCAGATCGTGGGTCACCGAGGAAAACATCGCCGCGCGTAGCTGGTTCGTCTCGGCATCGAGCTGGGCCAGTCGTGCGCGAGCGTCCAGGCGCGCGCGGTCCAGGGCGACCGCGGCTTGGCGCGTGGCCGCCTCCAATAGTTCGCGCTCGCGCTTCGTAAAGGGCCGGCCTCGCGCGGGTCGTTCGGCGGTGAGCGTGCCCAACGGGATCGAGGCCACGACGACCGGGACGATCTCGCTGGGACCGCCCCGCTCGAGGTCGCCTCGATCCGCGGTGGCGGCCATCGTCTGGCCGTCCAGCGTGACCTGGACCGTGCACGACACGAGACCGAATGGCTCCAACAGCACGTCGACGAACTCGTCGAGCACTCGGTCGGGCACATCTCCGGACAACAGCTTCGTCGAGAGGAAGGCAAGGAGCCTGGCCTCACGCTCTCGCTCCGTCGCGCGACGGCGTTCAGCGGCCGCGTTGCCCACGACAAGCCCGACGACCGCCGCGATCGCAAGGAACACCACCGCCGCGATCACGTCGCGGAGTTGCTCGAACTGCAGACCGAGATCCGGGTGCTCGATCACGGGACCGACCATCGACGACAGCAGAGCGGCAACCACGCCCGCCCAGATCCCCCCGCTGACGGCCGCGATCGTCACGGCCAGCATGAAGATGGCGACCGTCGATCCCGGGCCGAGCTCTCGTGTCAAGAGTGCCAACAGTGCAGCGCATGCCACCGCCGTCAGCCCGATCAGGATCGCTCGCCACGTAACCCGGTCGATGCGGGAATCCCTGCGCTCGGTGGCCACGGGCACACGCTACCGCCGTGGCGGGGTCGATCCAACGCCCGATGGGCCTTCACGGTTTCTTCACGCGGGCGGGCCCTTCCTTCACGCCGCTCTCACGCCGTTGGCCTGAGGCTTGCACGTGGAAAGAGGTTCTCGCGGAAACCGACGGAGGGATGTCACCCCCGACGGCGGGCGACGCGGGAAAGAGCATCACAAGCCACTTTCCTCCGAGCCCGTCTGAGGGGCCGGCAGCTCCCTCCAGCTGTCGGCCCTCAGGCATATCTGGAGCCGGCTCCGGCGGCGGCATCGATGTCACCGCGAATCCGGACTTGTACGCTTCTCGCCGATGCGAGTCTTGATCATGGGTTGCGGTCGTGTCGGTTCAGAGTTGTCGCACGCGCTCGCTGCAGCCGGGCACGAGGTGACGGTGATCGACAAGCGTGCCGAGGCATTCGACCGGTATCCGCCGGGAGACCATGCGCGGCGGATCGTCGGTCTCGGATTCGACCGCGACGTGTTGGAAGAGGCGGGCATCCGCGAGGCGGAGGCGTTCATCGCGGTCTCGAGCGGCGACAACTCCAACATCGTGTCCGCGCGCGTGGCGCTGGAGCACTATCACGTGCCCAAGGTGATCGCGCGGATCTTCGATCCACGGCGTGCCGAGATCTATGAGCAGCTCAATATCCCGACGGTCGCGACGACCACGTGGGGCGTCAAACAGATCCAGCTGATGCTGCTGCACACCGGCAAGGAGGTGCGCGAGAGCCTCGGCGGCGGCGAGCTCCTGCGCGTACGGATCCCCGCGCCGGCCCACCTGATCGGCAAGCCCGTGTCGTCGCTCAACGTCGACGGGCACATCCTGACCTGCGGCGTGTCGCGCGGTGGCAAGGGATTCGTCCCGGCCGCCGACTCGACGATGCAGGAGGGCGACTTCCTGATCGTGATGATGGGCAAGGACTACATGGCCGAGCTCGATGCGCTCCTGGAAGCGCCGGGAGAGCATCGCTGATGCGGGTCCTGGTCACCGGCGGAGGAGCGATCGGGCGTCACGTCGCCGCGGACCTGGTCGCGCGCGGCCACGAGGTCACGCTGATCGAGCAGGACCGCGCCATCGTCGACGAGCTGCGTCTTGAGGTTCCGGAGGTGACCGTCATGCTCGGGGACGCCTGCGAGCCGTGGGTGCTGGAGGATGCCGATCTGGCGCACACGGAGGTCGTCGTGGCCGCAACCGGCGACGACGAGGACAACCTCGTAACGGCGCTGCTCGCGAAGCAGGAGTTCGCCGTGCCGCGCGTGCTCGCTCGCGTGAACCACCCCAAGAACGAATGGCTGTTCACCGACCAGTGGGGCGTCGACACCGCCGTGTCCCCACCGCACATGCTGACCTCGATGGTGGAGGAGGCCGTCACGTCCGGCGACCTGGTGCAGCTCCTGCGGTTGGAGGGCGGGCGCAACTCGATCGTCGAGATGAAGCTCGAGGTCGACTCGCCCGCGGCGGGGCGTCCGCTCTATGAGCTGCGGCTCCCGAGCGATTCGGCGATCGTTGCGATCCTTCGCGACGGCCACGTGGTGATCCCACAGCCCGAAACCGTCTTCGGTGCCGGCGACGAGCTGGTGGCGCTCGCGGCTGCCGGCGCCGAGCACTCCCTGCGGGCTACGATCGTCGGCGACTGACCGTTCGCTCCCATCACCGGGAGCCTACGCCGCGGGCGCGCTCAGGCGGTCAGCTCGAGCCGGGGGTTCATCATCTGGACGTGGCCGTGGTGCTCGCCCAGCACGCCTTCGACGACCACGCGTGAGCCCAGCTTGAGCCCGCTGATCGCGCGGCGCCCCATGAATCGGATCACGACCTCACCGGTGCC
>JBDUBL010000098.1:0-6189 GCA_040004125.1 Actinomycetota bacterium | reverse complement strand
ACGATCCCCGCCCACGGTCCCGGCATGATGCGGGTCGCGGCGGAGTTCGCCGACTCGTGGAGCTCGTGGGGCGGCTATCAGATCGAGACCGAGGAGCAGATGTACGCGGTCACGCGGGATCGAAGCGCACGCTTCGATGATCTCTGCGCCGGCCCCGGACGCGATCCTCGCGCGATCCGCCACTCGCTCGTCGTGTTCCCTCCGCTCCAGCCGTGGGATTCGCCCGAGGCGTTCCGCGATTTGGTGGGCCGCTACGGCGAGATCGGGATCGACGAATGGGTCCTGTACTTCCCGCAGAACTGGCGAGAGGCGCCGCAGGAGGACGCCGTCTTCGAGCAGGTTGCCTCGGAGGTGATCCCGGCACTCCGTTCGAATGGCTGAGTCATTCGTCCGCGCCGCTCGGGAATCGAACGGAGCTTGCGGCAAAGGCCCTCCGCGACCTGCGAGACTGTGCGCCGTGCGAGTCGTGGTGGTGGGTCATGTCGAATGGGTGTCGTTCGGATCGGTCGACCGCGTTCCCCGCGCCGGCGAGATCGTGAACGCGACCGAGACGTGGGACGAGCCTGCCGGTGGTGGAGCCGTGGCGGCTGTTCAGCTCGCGAAGCTCGCCGGCGCGTGCGACCTGTTCACGGCCTTCGGCGACGACGATCTCGGCGAGCAGTCCGAACGCAGCCTGACGGCGCTGGGGCTGACGGTCCACGCGGCGATCCGCGACGCGAAGACCCGGCGAGCCCTCACGATGATCGACCACGGCAACGAACGGACCATCGTGACGCTCGGCGAGCGTTTGGAGCCACAGGGCGCCGACGACCTTCCCTGGGACCGGATCCGAGGTGCCGACGTCGCCTACGTGACCGCGGGTGATCCCGAGGCGTTCCAGGCCGCGCGCGAAGCGCGTTTGCTCGTCGTGACCGGCCGCGCGCTCGACGCCCTCGTCCCTTCGGGCGTCGTCCCCGACGTGCTGGTGGGCAGCGCGCGGGATCAGGCCGAGATGTTCGAGTCCGGATCGTTCGGTCCTTCTCCGACGCTTTTCGTGAAGACATCCGGACTCGCCGGCGGAACATGGGAGCGCGACGGCGAAACCGGCCGCTGGAAGAGCCCCGCAATCACGCAGGACGACGACCTGGACACGCCCGCCGATGCATACGGCGCTGGTGACAGCTTCGCCTCGGCGTTGGCCTATGGACTGGCCGCGGACCTGCCGGTTCCCGACGCCATCAAGCTCGCCGCTCGGTGCGGCGCAGCGTGCGCCTACGGCCGGGGCCCCTACACCTCCCAGCTGACCAAGGCGGACCTCGACGCGGGCTAGTCTGTCGCAGACTACCGAGACGTCTCACTGGGCCGGAAGGATGACCTTCCGCGAACGCGGATCGACCACGACGGGGATCATCTGCAACGCGGTCGGTGCCGGACCCGCGATCGGCATCGCCCCGCGCGCCGGATCGAACTCGGCGCCGTGGCACGGGCAGAACAGAATCCGGTTGCTCGAGTCGTAGCCCACCAGACAACCGGCGTGGGTGCAGATCCGGCTGTAGGCGACGACGTTGTCGGTCGCCAGGCGAACAAGGACCGCGGCGCCAACACCGGGCGCGGTGAAGCCGATGGCCTTGCCGACCGGCAGACGATCGAGCGTCGTGATCGTTCGCCCGCCCACCGACGGTGAGTGGCCAGAGCCCGTCGATCCAGAAGCGCCCGTCGATCCACTCGGGTTGCCGGTCGCGCCCGCCGGCCTTCCTTGTGCTTGCGTTCCACCGACCGCCGTCGACGTGATGGGACCCGCGAGGGCCTTCGAGGCGGCCGCGACGCCGATCGACAAACCGGCGACGACGCCTCCACGGAGGAACTGCCGGCGATCCATCGTGTCGAGGACTTCCAACGGCCCCCGAACGCCGCCGTTCCGTGCACGATCCATCTGCCACAGCGAGGCCAGCAGGGCGATCCAGGCCACGGCATAGACCGAGTCGGATCCCAGGAAGTACGGGTGCACGTGCCAGGTGGCTGACAGCCAAAGGGTCGCGCTCACCACGATGCCGCCGAGAGCTGCCGTCAGCGGCGCAACCCCCAACAGCGTCGCCACGCCGATCGCGATCTCCAGCAGCGCGATGCCGATCCCGGCGAGGACCGGCGCTCTGTTCAGGATCGACAGCAACGGACCCGCCGGTGTCCCGCGAGCGAACCCATGGAGCTGTGTCCCGATGAACGTCGCGCTCCCGGTGTGCAAGAAGTTCGGATCGAACAGCTTCTGAGCTCCCGCGAACAGGAAGGTGGCACCGAGGAACGCGCGGAGGATCCGAATGGACGACGGCATGTCGGTCCACCCCTCGGCCAGCGAGCGTTCGCGCCGGGTGTGGCGGGCGCCGCGGCTCGTGTCGGGCCTTTGAGGAGGGTTCTTGGTGTTGCGTCGTGACGCGGCGGTCTTGGTCGTCATGTGATCCAGTCTGGGGAGCAGGGGTTTGGCGCCGTTTGGACCCGTGTTTGAGGACGGTAAGAACCTCGAGCGGGGCTCGGGAACGGCTGCCACCATGGTGGTGTGCGGATCCTGCTGATCGAAGACGACCGGCGCCTTGCCCAGCTTCTCGCGAAGCGCTTGCGCGTCGAAGGCCATCAGGCCGAGACCTCCGATAACGGGGTCGACGGTTTGGAGCTCGCCTCCTCCGGTGGATTCGACCTGGTGATCGTCGACGTGATGCTTCCGCAGATGGATGGCGTGACCTTGACCGCGACGCTTCGTGAGCAGGGCGACGACCTCCCGGTCCTGATGCTCACCGCGCGGGATACCGTCGATGACCGCGTCAAAGGTCTGCGAGGCGGCGCCGACGACTATCTGGTCAAGCCGTTCGCGTTCGTCGAGTTGCTGGCTCGGATCGAGGCGCTGGCGCGACGAGCCACGCCCCCGAGCCCCGATCGCACGCTCGCGTTCGGCGCCGTGTCGCTGGATCCGGTTGCGCGGCGCGTCACCGTAGAGGGTCGCGAGATCGAGCTGACGGCCAAAGAGTTCGACCTGTTGCGTTGCCTGATGGAGCACACCGGCCGCGTCCTGACGCGCGTCGAGCTGAAGGAGCTGGTCTGGGACTTCTCCTTCGATGCGCAGACGAAGGTGGTCGACCTGTACGTGCACTATCTCCGGAGAAAGCTCGGCGGAGCCAGCGACATCATCCAGACGGTGCGTGGCGTCGGCTACTCGGTGGGTCGCTGATGTTCCGTTCACTCCGCTCGCGAATGGCGGCTTCGCACGCGTTGGTGCTGACGGTCATCCTGATCGCCCTGGGGTTCGGTTTGCAGCTGGTGCTGGCCCGGACGCTGGATCGCAGCGCGACCGACGACCTCTTTGCGTTGGCGCGCGGCCAGGCCGAACGGATCGAGGAGGTCGGCAGCGTCGTCCCGCCGTTCGACTCGGATGTGCCGTCCGCGGCATCGGTGCGTACGGCGGTTTACCAAGCGCCGAACGACACGCTCGTCGGCGAGCAGACGGAGACGCCCACGTGGCTGCGTCACTACCCCGCGGACGTGACAGACCTGACGGTGAGCGGCGAGCGGGTTCGTGTCGTCGCGGTGGCCGCGGTGATCGACGGACGAACGGTGGCCTGGGTCGCGGCCGGCCGATCGTTGGTTGCGGAGGATCGTTTGGTGCACCGGGTCCGGGTCCTTCTCCTGGCCGGTGGAGCGTTCGCGATCGTCGCGAGCCTCGCGGCGGGTTGGTGGCTCGCGGGGCGCGCCGTCCGCCCGGTCGAGCGCGCCTACGAGGCCCAGGCGGGGTTCGCCGCCGACGCGTCGCACGAGCTCCGCACTCCTCTCACGTTCATCCGCTCGGGCGTGGAGGTCTTGGCCGAACGCGACCCGGAGCTGGGACGCGACGTGCTGTCGGAGGTCGACTACCTGACGGGGCTGACGCAACGCCTGTTGCTTTTGGCACGCGCGGAACGCGGCGCGGTGACCCTCGAACGCACCCCGATCGACGTCTCCGCCGCCTGCCGCTCCGCGGCACGCCGAAGCGAGGGTGTGCACACCAACCGCCTCACGCTCGATGGATCGGACGAGCTCGCCGCCACTGGAGACCGCGTGGGCCTGGAAGCAGCGCTCGACGCGATCCTGGAGAACGTCCAGGTCCACGGCGGAGGGGTCGCAAAGCTGCAGTGGAGGACGACCGCCACCGAGGCCGTCGTCTCGGTCTCGGATCACGGTGTCGGTCTCGACACCGAGCTGGCCGACCGAGCGTTCGAACGGTTCTTCCGAGCGGACCCCTCGCGGGCACGCGATACGGGTGGAGCGGGACTGGGCCTCGCCCTGGCCCGAACCCTCGTCCAAGCCCAAGGGGGCCGCATCTGGGTCGAACCGACGCCGGGTGGCGGGCTGACGGCGAATATCGCCCTGCCGCTCGCTTGAGCGGCATACTCGCACCGTGGACGTGGCGACATTCCTCGCGAGGCACCCACCGTTCGATGCGCTTGTTCCGGAGGCGCTCGCCCAGGTGGCCAAGGCCGTCGAGATCGAGCACTTTGCTGCGGGCACGGTGATCCTCGAGCAGTCGGGTGAGCCGGCCCGCTTCCTCTACGTGATTCGCAAAGGTGCGGTCGAGCTGCTGACGGAGGGACGCCTGTACGACCTCTTGAGCGAAGGCGATGTCTTCGGACAGTTCTCACTGCTAGACGGCGAGAGCCCGACGGCCACCTGCCGCGCGCACGAGGACACGCTCTGCTACCTGATCGGTGCCGACGTCGCCGACGAGGTCCTGGGAACGTCCGCCGGGCGCACGTTCGTGTTGGGCACCATGCGCGAACGCCTGCTCGCCGGCTACGAGGCGGTCGAGCCACCAGGGATCCCCTACCGTCCGGTCGGGGGGCTGATCCATCGGACCGCGATCGAGGCCGATGCAGGGATGACCGTGGCCGATGCCGCCGAACGGATGGCCGCCGAGCGTGTGTCGTGCTTGCTGGTGCCGATGCGCGGGGCATGGGGCATCATCACCGACCGCGACCTCCGTTCACGGGTGCTGGCGGTCCATCGCAGTGCCGACACGCCCGTCGAGGAGATCGCATCGTTTCCGATGAAGACGCTTCCCGAAGACGCGTTGGCGGGCGAGGCGCTGCTGGCGATGTTCGCCGAAGGTGTGCACCATTTCCCGGTGACACGGCCCGACGGCACCATCGCGGGCGTCGTCACACCCACGGACCTGATGGACGTCGGCCGTCACACGCCGTTCTCGATCCGAAGCGCGATCGAACGAGCGCGCACGAGCGACGAGGTGGTCGCCGCCGGGCGCGAGCTGCCGCAGGTCGTGTGCGCGCTGGTCGATGCCAGCTCGGAGCCGGTCGGTGTCGGGCGGGTGATCGCGCTCGTCGTCGACGCGATGACCACGCGTCTGCTGAGCCTCGGGATCGAACGGTTCGGTGAACCGCCGGTTCCATGGGCATGGCTCGCACTCGGGAGCGCCGCCCGTCACGAGCAGGCGCTGCACACGGATCAGGATCACGCGCTCGCCTACGACCCGCAGGGACGGCCGGTCGAGGACGTCGATCCGTGCTTCGCGGAGCTCGCGGAATTCGTGACCGCAGGGCTCGAAGACGCGGGTATCCCACGGTGCAAGGGGGACGCGATGGCGTCGAACCAAGCGATGCGCCGATCGGTGCAGGGGTGGGTCGATGCGTTCCGCGGATGGATGCGGGATCCCGGTCGATCGGGAAGCATCCTGTCGTCCATCGTGTACGACTTCCGCAAGGTGGCGGGACCGCTCGATCCCGAGCCCGAGCTCGAGCAGGTGATGCGGGAAGCACAACACGACGACGCCTTCTTGCGTCACTTGGTGCGGCGGGCTCTCGATGCCCGCCCGCCGACGGGATTCATCCGCAACCTGGTGGTCGAACGCAAGGGCGAGCACGTCGGACGCCTCGACGTGAAACACGGTGGCGTCACGATCGTCGGCAACATCGCGCGGGTCGAGGCTATCCGAGCCGGGGTCGCGGCCAGGGGGACCCTCGATCGGCTCCGTGGAGCAGAGGACGCCGGAACGATGATCGCGGGTTCGGCGAGTGAGCTGCGGGAGGCATTCCGCTATCTCTGGGAGGTCCGGCTGCGCCATCAGGTGACGCAGGTGCGTGCAGGCGCCGCGCCCGACGACTTCGTGGATCCCTCGACGCTCGGACCGGTGACGCGGCGGGGACTGAAGGAAGCGTTCAACGTGATCGCGCGAAC
>JBDUBL010000040.1:0-20980 GCA_040004125.1 Actinomycetota bacterium | reverse complement strand
CGACTATCGGCGCCCCGCCCAGGCCGCGGTCGTGCTCGGGGCCCGCGTCATGCCCGACGGCGAGGCATCCGTCGTGCTGGCCGACCGGGTGCGCACCGGGGTCGAGCTCTACCGCGAGGGTCTCGTCATGACGCTGGTGATGTCCGGCGGCCTCGAGCCCGACACCGGGTATGACGAGACCGCCGTGATGCGGGCGCTGGCGGTGCAGGAGGGCGTGCCCGCTGCCGACATCCTGGTCGATCCCGGGGGCACGTCGACCACGGCGACCGTGACGGACACGGTGGGGCTATTCGCCGAGCGGGGGATCGACGCGGTGCTCGTGGTGAGCCACTTCTACCATCTGCCCCGGATCAAGCTGGCCTACGAGCGGGCCGGGCTCGAGGTCTACACGGTGCCGGCGTCCCAGAGTGCGATCGTGCCCCGCACGCCCGAAAACGTCGCCCGCGAGGTTCCCGCGCTGTGGATCTACTACCTGCGGGCCGCCCTCACGTAGCACCCACCCCCCCGACATGGACACCGTTGCGAACCCGCCCCTATACTGAGTGCTCCCCCGTACGGAGGCGTGTTCCGGCGCGTGCCCGCATGGGATCGGTTCGATGGGAGAGACCAGCCGCTTGGTGAAAGACGATGTGATCGAGGTGGAGGGCACGGTTATCGAGCCCCTGCCCAACGCCATGTTTCGGGTCGAACTCGAAAATGGGCACAAGGTGCTCGCCCACATCTCGGGCAAGATGCGGATGCACTACATCCGGATCCTGCCGGGGGACCGGGTCAAGTTGGAGCTTTCGCCATACGACCTCACCCGAGGCCGCGTGGTCTACCGATTCAAGTAAAGGAACGCATACCCATGAAGGTCCGGCCGTCGGTGAAGAAGATCTGCGACAAATGCCGCGTGATCCGCCGGCGTGGACGGATCATGGTCATCTGCTCGAACCCGCGGCACAAGCAGCGGCAGGGTTAGGAAGCGAGGACACCACCACATGGCACGGATCGCCGGCGTCGACCTCCCCCGCGACAAGCGGTTGGACATCGCCCTGCGCTACATCTACGGCATCGGCCCCACGAGCGCGTTCGCGATCGTGGACGGCACGGCCATCGACGGGGGCACGAAGGTCCGCGACCTCTCCGAAGAGGAGGTCGTGAAGATCCGCGCCTACATCGACGCGAACTTCAAGGTCGAAGGCGACCTGCGGCGCGAGGTGGCCCAGGACATCAAGCGAAAGATCGAGATCGGGTGCTACCAGGGCATCCGTCACCGCCGTTCTCTGCCGGTCCACGGCCAGCGCACGCACACGAACGCGCGCACCCGCAAGGGGCCGAAGAAGACGATCGCCGGTAAGAAGAAGGTCAAGAAGAAGTAAGGGAGCTTGCACACCACATGGCGAAACCCAAGGCAAAGAAGGCGAAGCGTCGCGAGAAGAAGAACGTCCTGCACGGGCAGGCGCATATCAAGTCGACGTTCAACAACACGATCGTCACGATCACCGACCTGCAGGGCAACACGCTCAGCTGGGCCAGCGCCGGCAACGTGGGGTTCAAGGGCTCCCGCAAGTCCACGCCCTTCGCCGCGCAGCTCGCCGCCGAGAAGGCCGCCCGCGCCGCGCAGGAGCACGGGCTGCAGAAGGTCGATGTGTTCGTGAAGGGCCCGGGTTCGGGCCGTGAGACCGCGATCCGCTCGCTGGCCGCCGCCGGCCTCGAAGTCGCGGGGATCCAAGATGTCACGCCGGTGCCGCACAACGGCTGCCGGCCGCGCAAGCGCCGCCGCGTCTGACGCGAGCGGAACCCGTCCGCACGAAGCGGCACGGGAGGCCCAAAGAGGCGGGGAGCACTGGTTGAACCCCCGTCGAGGAGGGATGCACGTTGTTCATCGTCGCACGACCCCAGATCTCGGAAGAGGTCGTTTCGCCTATCCGGTCGAAGTTCACGATCGAGCCGCTCGAGCCGGGCTTCGGCTACACCGTCGGCAACTCGCTTCGGCGCACGCTGCTGTCCTCGATCCCGGGCGCGGCCATCTCGTCGATCCGCATCGACGGGGTGCTGCACGAGTTCTCGACCGTGCCCAAGGTCACCGAGGACGTCACCGACGTCATCTTGAACCTGAAGGAGCTCGTGGTCCGCTCCGACCTGGAAGAGCCCACCACGATCTACCTGAAGGCCAAGGGCCCGGCCGAGGTCACCGCGGGTGACGTTGCGCCGCCCGCCGGCATCGAGATCCTGAACCCCGACCTGCACATCGCCACGATCGGCAAGGGCGGGTCGCTCGAGATGGAGATGACCGTCGAGCGCGGCGTCGGCTACCGCATGGCCGACAAGAACAAGAAGCCGCGCGATCCGATCGGCGTGATCCCGGTCGACTCGATCTTCTCGCCGGTGCGCAAGGTCAGCTACACCGTGGAGAACACGCGTGTGGAGCAGATGACCGACCGCGACAAGCTGATCCTGGACGTCGAGTCCGACGGATCGGTCACGCCGCGCGAGGCCCTCGCGTCTGCCGGTGGCACCCTGCTGGAGCTCGTCCAGCTCTTCTCCGACCTGGCGGAGGCCCAGAGCGTCTCCGTGGGCCCGGCCGAGGCCGAGGAGTTGCCGAGCGACTACCAGATCACGATCGAGGAGCTCAACCTGTCGGTGCGCTCCTACAACTGCTTGAAGCGCGAGGGCATCAACGCCGTCGGCGATCTCGTGCAGAAGTCGGAGTCCGAGCTGATGGACATCCGCAACTTCGGGCAGAAGTCGATCGACGAGGTGAAGACCAAGCTCGAGGAGCTCGGGCTCGGCCTCCGGGAGGAGTGAGGGCCACGTGCCGACCCCCAAGAAGGGACCCCGGCTGGGCTCCGGCCCGGATCACCAGCGGCTGCTGCTTTCCACGCTGGCCAGCCAGCTGTTCATCCACGAGGGCATCAACACGACCGAGGCTAAGGCCAAGCTGCTTCGTCCCTACGCCGAGAAGCTGATCACGAAGGCGAAGAAGGGGGACCTTGCCGCGCGCCGAGAGGTCCTGAAGGACATCCCCGACCGGGACGTCGTCGCGCTGTTGTTCCACGAGATCGCGCCGCGCTTCAGCGATCGGCCGGGTGGCTACACCCGGATCATGAAGCTCGGGCCGCGCAAGGGCGACGGCGCGCCGATGGCGCGGATCGAGCTGGTCGAGCTCGGGGGCTAGTTGGCGTTCCTCGACCGCCGGCGCGCCGCCGGCCTGGTCGAGGACGCGAGTCGAAGCGTGTGGCAACCCGCGGTCCGTGCGACGCGGGTGGCGTGGTGCATCAGGGCTTCGTCGAGGCCGCGGTGCCGCCACGCTCGGTCGACCACGATGTTCTCGACGATGCCCCACGGGGCGCCGCCGTGGGTGAGGTTGGGCACGATGAGCAGATCGGCGGTCGCGACGGCGTGTTCCTCGCGGTCCATAGCCAGGAGCACGGTGCGGTTCGGGTTCGCGAGGATCTGTGACCAGGTGGTGCTCGAGCAGGAGATCTCGGTCGGCGGGTCGTGCAGCTGCGCGAGCAGTCCGCGCACGGCGCGCAGGTCGTGGACCTCGGCGGGTCGGATGCTGATCGCCATGTCTCGACGGTAACGGGCGTGTCTGACGGGCCATACTCCAGGTCGTGAACGCTGCGCGAACGATCCGGCTGGACCTCGCCTATGACGGGACGGGGTTTCGCGGGTGGGCGGAGCAGCGCGGTCACCCGGTGCGCACGGTGGAGGGGGTCCTTCGTGAGGTGTTGCCCAGGACGCTGGGACACGACGTACGGTTTCTCGTCGCGGGCCGCACGGACGCGGGGGTGCATGCCCGCGGACAGGTGGTGTCGTTCATCACGACCTCGGCGCGGCGACCCGACCAGATCCGGTCGTTCGTGAACGGGGAGCTTGCCCCCGAGGTCGTGGTGCTCGGAGCCTCCGTGGTGCCGGAGGGGTTCCATGCGCGTTTCTGGGCCACCGCCCGAGAGTACCGGTACGTGATCGACACCTCGGCGGTGTCCGATCCCTTCCGCGGGCGATACGAGTGGCACCGTCCGCGAGCCCTCGACGTAGGCGCGATGCGTACGGGGGTGCGGCATCTGGTGGGGGAGCACGACTTCGCGTCGTTCTGCCGGCATCCGGGCGCCGGCAAGTCGACCGTGCGCGATCTGCAGCGGGCGACCGTGCGGCGAGAAGGGGAGCGGGTCGTGCTCGGGTTCCGCGCGAACGCCTTCCTGCACCAGATGGTGCGGGCGATGGTGGGTACGCTCGTGCGCGTGGGCGACGGCAAGCTGGCGCCCGAGGAGATCGGCCGGATCTTGGCGGCGCGCGATCGCGGCGCCACGGCGACCTTGGCGCCGGCCCGGGGGCTCACCCTCGAGCGCGTGATCTACCGGCGGAGGGCGGTTTTGACGACGCCTGTGGCGCCCGGGTAACCTGGTGCGTCGGTCGGCCCGAGCGGGCCGACACTTTCACGCATGAAGACCTACTCTCCGAAGCCTGAGCATATCGAGCACCGCTGGTACGTCATCGACGCCGGCGGGCATGTGCTTGGGCGCGTCGCGTCCGAGGTGGCAACCCTGTTGCGCGGCAAGCACAAGCCGATCTACGCACCCCACATGGACGTCGGTGACCACGTGATCGTCGTCAACGCCGACAAGATCGAGCTGACCGGGAACAAGGGCGAGGACAAGTACGCGTATCGCCATTCGGGCTATCCGGGCGGCATCACCGGGGTCCAGTACAAGGACTTCATGGCCGATCGGCCGGTGGCCGCGTTCGAGAAGGCGGTTCGAGGCATGCTGCCGAAGAACACGCTCGGGCGCCAGATGCTGAAGAAGCTGCACGTCGTGCCCGGCCCCGAGCACCCGCACGCAGCCCAGTCGCCCGTTGCGATCGCGATCGGCGAGCGTCCGGCCTGGAACGGGCTGCCGACCCCGAAGCCGAAGGCGAGCACCGCCCCGAAGCCCAAGGCCCCCAAGGCCACGACCGAGACGGCGGAGAAGCCGGCCGCCAAGCCTAAGGCCGCCGCGAAGCCAAAGACCGAGTCTGCCGCCAAGCCGAAGACCGAGGTTGCCGCCAAGACCGAGAAGCCGAAAGCCGCAGCGAAGCCGAAGGCCAAGAAGAAGACCGACGAGACCGAGACGGCCGCACCGGCCGAGACCGAGGAGTGACCCGAACGTGGCCGCAACCGCAACGAAGCTGATCACCGGACGCCGCAAGGAAGCGGTGGCCCGCGTGCGCCTCGTTCCGGGATCGGGCGAGTTCGTCGTCAACGGTCGGGCGCTGGACGACTATTTCCCGACGCGCGTGCATCGCATGGTGGCGAGGGCCCCGCTGACGTTGCTCGAGCGCGAGCGCGACTACGACATCGTCGCCACGGTCCGCGGCGGTGGGGTCTCGGGCCAAGCCGGCGCGGTGCGCCTCGGCGTGGCCCGCTCGTTGATCGAGCTGGATCCAGAGCTCCGCGGGCAGCTCAAGGCCGAGGGCTACCTGACACGCGACTCCCGTGAGAAGGAACGTCGCAAGTACGGGTTGAAGAAGGCCCGCAAGGCGCCGCAATACTCGAAGCGCTAGGCCTCGGGTTCGCCCGTTCCCACGTCTTCGTCGGCATCCAACGCGTAGGCCCCCGATTCGATCGCCTCGATCACCTGTCGCGCCGCGATCTCCTGCTCCACGGGCACGAAGAGGTAGCTCGGGCCGACCGGGTAGACGCTGGAGCCGCCCATCGAGTTCTTCACCAGCACGCTGATGCCCGCGTCTTCGAGGCGTGCGCGGGTGAGCTCCGCCATCATCGCGTCGCCGGAGGCGTAGATCTGCACGAGGTCGCTCATGTCCGTTATCGTCCCACGGTTCGTCACGATCCGTTCACCCGGCGCCGGTAGCCTTGTCCGGATGGCACGGAAGCCGACCGTTCTGTTCGTCTGCGTTCACAATGCGGGCCGCTCCCAGATGGCGGCAGGGTTGCTGCGGCTGCACGGCGGTGACCGCGTGGACGTGCGGTCGGCAGGCAGCGCGCCTGCCGACGAGATCAACCAGGCGGTGGTCGAAGTCATGAACGAGGTCGGCGTCGATCTCTCCGACGCGGTTCCGACCAGCCTGGCCACCGTGTTCGTCGAGGCCTCCGACGTGGTCATCACGATGGGCTGCGGCGACGCGTGCCCGATCATCCCGGGGAAGCGGTACCTCGATTGGGAGTTGCCGGATCCCTCCGGCCTGTCCCCCGAGGAGGTCCGTCCGATCCGTGACGAGATCGACCGTCGCGTCCGCGGGCTGCTCGCAGAGTTGCTCGGGTAAGGTGCCGCCCGATGGGGCGGCTCTTCGGCACCGACGGGGTCCGCGGGATCGCGGGCACGGAGCTCACACGCGAGCTTGCCACCGGTCTCGGTCGAGCGGCGGTTGCCGTGCTCGGTCGCCACGGCACCGCCCGGCCGGTGATCGTGGTGGGGCGCGACCCGCGCGAGTCGGGCGAGTGGCTCGAAGATGCGCTGACCGAGGGCATCCGTCGCGCGGGTGGCGATGTGCTCTTGACCGGCGTCGAACCCACCCCCGCGATCGCCTACATGACCGTCGACCTCGGCGCCTCTGCCGGCGTCGTGATCAGTGCCTCGCATAACCCGGCGACCGACAACGGCATCAAGTTCTTCTCCCGCGAGGGGATGAAGCTGCCCGACGCGCTCGAGGACGAGATCGAGGCGGCGTTGGCGCAGCCGGTGCCCGACGTCGCCGAGCCCGACCACGGCCGGATCCTGCCGTTCGCCGATGCGCGGGAGGGTTATCTGCAGCATGTCGTCGGTGCCGCCCTCGCCCCGCTGCAGGGCATGCGGGTCGTCGTGGACTGCGCCAACGGGTCTGCTTCGGCGGTCGCGCCCGATCTGTTGCGGCGCTTGGGCGCCCACGTCACCGCGATCCACGCCGAGCCCAACGGGACCAACATCAACGACGGATGCGGCGCGCTGCACCCCGAGGTTGTGGCAGCCGAGGTCGTTCGTCTGGGTGCCGACGCGGGCGTCTCCCACGACGGCGACGCAGACCGAGCCTTGTTCGCCGACGCCGAGGGCAACGTGATCGACGGCGATCAGGTGCTTGCCGCGTGCGCTGTGGGTCTGCACGACGCCGGCGAGCTCGCCGGCGGCACGGTCGTTGCCACCGTGATGTCGAACATCGGGCTCGAGCGCGCGATGACCGCCCACGACATCCACGTCGTCCGCACGCGCGTCGGTGACCGCTACGTGCTCGAGGAGATGGAGCGCGGCGGCTTCGTCCTGGGCGGGGAGCAGAGCGGGCACGTGATCTTCCGGCGCTACGCGACGACGGGGGACGGGCTGCTGACCGCGGTGCGGTTCCTGTCGCTTGCCGCCGCGACGGGCGCCACGGTCGGCGCGCTCGCGGGCGTCATGCGGCGGTATCCCCAGGTGATGCTGAACGTCCACGTGGCCGACCGCGACGCCGTGGCGGCCTCGCCGGCGGTGGCCTCGGCGGTCGAGTCGGCTGCCGCCACGCTGGGCGACGCCGGCCGGGTGCTGCTACGGCCCAGTGGGACCGAGCCGCTGGTCCGCGTGATGGTCGAGGCCGAGACCGAGGCCGATGCGCGAGCTCACGCCGAGGCGATCGCCGCGGTCGTCGGCGCCCTGCCCTAGCTGTCGGCGACCTCCCGGTCCACCATCACCCAGCCGCGTTCGTGACCGTCGGCGTCGGGCAACGGCACGCACTTGGTCTCGATCGTGAGCTCGAACCCATCCTTGTCGACATGGATCGACCGCCCACGCCACCCATGCAGCGCGTCGACGAAGGGATCCCAGATCGTCGCGACCTCCGGTGCCTCGCGCCGCAGCGCCTCGGGCAAGGGCTGTCCGATGATCTCCTGGGCCGCCCACCCGTAGAGCACCTGTGCCGCGCGGTTCCACGCCGTGACGGTCAGATCCGAGTCATAGGCGATGACCGCGTCGCTGATGCTCTCCAGCAGGCGCGCGTGGAAGTCGCGTTCCTCGCTCGCGCGCTTGCTCTCGCTGATGTCGTACATGACGCCCTGCAGGCACAGCGGCGTCCCGGCCTCGTCGTGCACGACCGTGGACTCGTCGCGGATCCACAGCAGGTGCCCGTCGCGAGTGAACATGCGGTACTCGATCGTCACGATCCGGTCCTCGGCGCCCTGCTCCGCGGCCGCCAAGGTCTCGGCGGTCGCGCGCTCCAGATCGTCGGGGTGCACCGAAGTCTTCCAGGGAGCCTCGTGCGCGATCCACTCCTCGGGACTCCAGCCCAAGATCTCGTGCATCTTCGGGCTGACGTAGAGCCAGTTGCCCTCTGTGCCGATCTCGGAGGTGTAGACGATGGCGGGCAGGTGCTCGACGAGAACCCGGTACTTCGCCTCGGCCTCCTGCGCGATGGCGTCGGGTTGTTCGTCCGTCATGAGATCCTTCGCTCCGTTCGGTGCTCGTGAGGATATCCCGAGGACCGCGAGCCTCCTCGGAAGACCGCTGCTACGCTCCGACGGCATGTGCGGCATCGTCGGCTACGTGGGTCCCGACGAGGCGCTCCCGATCGTCCTGGAGGGTCTCCGGCGTCTCGAATATCGCGGGTATGACTCCGCGGGCGTCGCGGTGCTCGGCCAGGGCCTGACCGTCCGCAAGCGTGCCGGCAAGCTGGCCGAGCTCGAGGCTTCGCTCGCCACCGACGCCATCGCCGGCGGCACGACCGCGATGGGTCACACACGCTGGGCGACCCATGGCGCGCCCACCGATGAGAACGCCCACCCGCATCTGGATTGCGCCGGCCGCGTCGCGGTGATCCACAACGGCATCGTCGAGAACCACCAGACGCTGCGCGTGTCCCTGGAGAAGGAGGGTCACACGTTCGTCTCCGAGACCGACACCGAGGTCGTGGCGCACCTGGTGGAGGCCGCGCTCGACGGCGAGGCCGACCTCACGGGCGCCGTTCGCTCGGTCGTCGCGCGGCTCGAGGGCGCTTACTCGCTGGTCGTGCTGTCGGCCGGGCATCCCGGTGAGATGGTCGGGGTGAAGGTCTCCTCGCCGCTGGTGGTCGGTCTGGGCAGCGGCGAGACGATCCTGGCCTCCGACATCCCCGCCGTGCTCGAGCGCACCCGCGCCGTCGTGCCCCTGGAGGAGGGCCAGATCGCGACGATCCGGGCCGACGGCGTCTCGATCACCACGCTTGCGGGCACGCCCGTCGAGATCGCCCCGATCACCGTGGACTGGGACGTCACCGCCGCACAGAAGGGCGGCTACGACTGGTTCATGCGCAAGGAGATCGACGAGCAGCCCACCGCGATCCGCGACACGCTGGTCGGTCGCACGCATGCGGGGCGTCTCTCGCTCGACGAGCTCCGCATCCCCGACGACGTGCTGCGTGAGGTCTCCAAGGTCTTCGTGGTCGCGTGCGGCACGGCGTTTCACTCGGGGCTCGTGGCGAAGTATGCGATCGAGCACTGGACCCGCCTGCCGGTCGAGATCGAGATCGCCAGCGAGTTCCGCTACCGCGATCCGGTGATGGGCCCCGACACGTTGACGCTGGCGGTGTCGCAGTCCGGCGAGACGATCGACACCCTCGAGGCGGCGCGTCATGCTCGGCGTCAGGGTTCGCAGGTGATCGCGGTCACGAACACGGTGGGGTCCTCGCTCGCGCGCGAGGCCGACGGCGTCCTCTACACGCACGCCGGGCCCGAGATCGGCGTCGCCTCGACCAAGACTTTCGCGACCCAGATGGTTGCCCAGCAGCTGGTGGCGCTCTACCTCGCGCAGGTGCGCGGGACGAAGTTCCCCGAGGAGATCGCCGACGTGCTGGCGGAGCTTGCCGCGCTGCCCGAGCAGGTCGAGCGCGCGATCGGGCTCGACGCGCACGTCCGCCAGATCGCGGAGCGGTTCGTCGATGCGCGCGACTACCTGTTCATCGGGCGCCACACCGGGTATCCGGCCGCGCTCGAGGGCGCGCTCAAGCTGAAGGAGCTCTCCTACGTACACGCGTCGGGCTACCCGGCAGGCGAGCTCAAGCACGGCCCGATCGCCCTGATCGAAGACGGTGTCCCGGTCGTGGCGATCGCGACGCGCTGTCACGTCTACCCAAAGATGCTGTCGAACATCCAGGAGGTGAAGGCGCGCGGCGCCTCGGTGATCGCCGTGGTGACCGAAGGGGACGAGGACGCCGCAGGTCTTGCCGATCACGTGATCGAGGTTCCCGAGACGCCCGAGCTGCTTTCGCCGGTGGTGGTCACCGTGCCGCTGCAGCTGCTCGCGTATCACGTCGCCGTGTTGCGCGGTTGCGACGTCGACCAGCCGCGAAACCTCGCGAAGTCGGTCACCGTCGAATAGGCCGATGCCGCGGATCCTGCGTCTGGCGGTCGCGCTGGCGATCACGGCGCCCGCGCTGGTCTCGATGGCCGGCCCGGCGGTCGCCTGTTCCTGTGCGCCGCTGCCCGCCGCGAAGGTGCTCGCCCAGGCCGACGCGGTCGTCGCGGGCCACGTGATCGGCGAGCAGCCGATCGAGGCCATGATCACCGACAGCACGCTCGCGGTCGACGGCGTCTACAAGGGCAAGGTCGATGCCACGATCACGCTGACGGCGAACATCGGCCCCGGCGGTGTGAACTCGTGCGCGGTGCTGTACCCGGTGGGCTCGAAGGTGGATCCGCTCGTCCTGCACCGCCTCGACGACGGCACGTATCAGATCGCGTTGTGCACGTTCCTATCGCGCGCCCAGGTCATCAACCTGGTGGGAAACGCCCGGCCCCCGCCGCCGACGCAGGAGACTCCGAGCGCGTCGGCCTCGCCGCTTCCCGCTGCAGACGGCGACGTGGGTGTGAGCCGGCCGGCGGTCGCGGCGGGTATCGTGCTCGCCGTGCTCGCGATCGCGCTGCTGTTGCGATGGTCGGGCCGCAGGAAGCGGCGCGTCGACCTGACGCCCGTGCAGCGGATCCAGCGCGCGGCGCGGGACGGAACGAGCGGCTAGCCTGGGTCGGTGGAGATCGTCGGGTTGGGCGTCGATATCTGCGAGATCGCGAGGATGGAACGCGCGCTCGCCCGGCATCCGACGATGCGCGCCCGCGTGTTCACGCCCGAGGAGATCGCCTACTGCGACGGCAAGGCCCGGCCGGCCGAGAGCTACGCGGGCCGCTTCGCCGCCCGCGAGGCCGTGATCAAGGCGGTCGGCGGCTACCGGGGCAAGCGCTGGCAGGACATCAGCGTGACCCGGCACCCGAGCGGCGCCCCGATCATCGCGCTGGCCGGCAACGCGAAGCGCCGGGCCGATGCCCTCGGCATCTCCCGTGTGCTGATCACGTTCACCCACGAGAAAACGAGCGCGGTGGCGTTCGCGGTGGCGGTGACCGACGGATGAGGCCGCTGCTCACGCCCGCCGAGGCCGGCGAGCTCGACCGCGCCACTCAGGCGGCCGGCACGCCCGCCGAGGCGTTGATGGAGCGCGCCGGGGCGGGGGTGGCGCGGGCGTGTCTGGACCTGCTCGGCGGCGGCTACGGCCGGCGCGCGGTCGTCGTGTGCGGCAAAGGGAACAACGGCGGCGACGGCCTGGTCGCGGCGCGCCATCTCTCCCGCGCCGGTGTCCGGGTCGCGGTGTTGTTGCTGGAGTCGGGCGCCGATCTGCGCGGGCCCTCGGCCGGCCACCTGGCGCGGCTCGGGCGCGAGACCGACGTGCGCGTGCGCCCGTACGATCCCGCCGTGCTGGCACGCGAGCTGGCACGAGCCGACCTCGCGATCGACGCGATCTTCGGCACAGGGTTCCGCGGCGCGCCCGAGGACGATTGGGCCGACGCGATCGAGATCGTGAACGCCGCCGCACCGGCGGTCGTGTCGGTCGACATCGCCAGCGGCGTGGATGGCGCCACCGGGGAGGTCGCCGGCGTCGCGATCCGCGCGGACCTCACGGTGACGTTCGGAGCGGCGAAGTTCGGATCGGTGCTCCTGCCCGGCGCGGAGTACGCCGGCGACGTGCGCGTCATCGACATCGGGTTCGACGAGGCCGCGATGCCGGTTGGGGCGGGCATGACCGACAGCGCCGACGTGGCGGCAGTGTTGCCCGAGCGGCCGATCGACGGGCACAAGAAGGCCAGTGGCACGCTGGTGGTGGTGGCTGGCTCACGCGGTATGCCGGGGGCGGCGCGCCTGGCGGCGCGGGCGGCCGGGCGCGCGGGCGCCGGGTACGTGATCGTGGCGACCCCCGCCTCGGCGATGCCGACCATCCAGGCAGACCTGAGCGAGGCGGTGTTCCTGGCGCTGCCCGAGACGTCGTCGGGCTCGATCGCGGCCGAGGCGATCGGCCCGGTCGGCGAGGCCATCGCCGGCGCGCATGCGCTGGCGATCGGCCCGGGCCTGTCTCGCGACGCGGAGACGACGGCGTTCGTGCGTGCCCTCGTGCGCGAGGTCTCGGTGCCGGTGGTGTTGGACGCCGACGCGCTCAATGCGTTCGCCGGGGAGCACGAGGCGCTGGCCGATCGCAAGGCCGAGGCGATCTTGACGCCGCACCTCGGCGAGCTGGCCCGGCTGGTCGGACGCCCGGCGGGCGACCGACTGTCGGAGGCGCGATCGCTGGCTCTGGCGGTCGATGTCGTCGCGTTGGTGAAGGGCACGCGCAGCGTGATCGCCGCCCCCGACGCCACGGTCCGCGTGAACCCGACCGGCTCGCCCGCGCTCGCGACCGCGGGCACCGGCGACGTATTGACCGGCACGATCGGCGCGCTGCTGGCCCGCGGCGTCGAGCCGTTCGCCGCGGCTTGGGGTGGTGCCTACCTGCACGGGCTGGCGGGGATCCTCGCGGCCGGGCCCGACGACGGCGGCGGGATCGTCGCCGGCGATGTCGCCGAGCACCTGCCCGATGCGATCGCGCGCGTGAAGGCCGGCCGGTGAGCGACCCGCGGTTCCGGCCGACGTGGGTCGAGGTCGATCTCGACGCGGTCCGCCACAACGTCGCCGTGTTGACGCCGCCGGCCGCCCAGGTGATGGCGGTCCTCAAGGCAGACGCCTACGGGCACGGCGCGGTCGCGGTCGCGGCCGCGGCCTTGCAGGCGGGTGCCACCTGGTGCGGGGTGGCGTTGGTCGAGGAGGGCCTCGAGCTTCGCGCCGGCGGCATCGAGGCGCCGATCCTCGTGCTGTCCGAGTTCCCTCCCGGCGCCGAGGCGGTGGCGCTCGCCCACCGCCTGACGCCGTCGCTCTATTCCTCAGACGGTCTGACGCGGCTTGCGGCTGTGGCCCGCGGAGGGGCAGGGGTGCACGTGAAGGTCGACACCGGCATGCATCGCGTGGGGGTCTGGCCACCGGACGGGCTCGTGGCGTATCTGGAGGGCGTCGACGCAGCCGGCCTGCGGGTCGAAGGCATCTGGACCCACCTGGCCAAGAGCGAGGACGACACCGAAACCACCCGCGCCCAGCTCGCCCGCTACGAGGAGGCGCTCGCGACAGCGGAAGCCGCCGGCTTCGGTCCTGCGATCCTTCGCCATGCGGCGAACAGCGGCGCCGTGCTGCGACATCCCGAGGCCGCCTATGACCTGGTGCGCCCGGGGATCGCTCTGTACGGCATCGCTCCCGACCCCGGCATCCGGGTGGATCTTCGGCCGGCGCTCACCTGGCGTTCGGCGGTCTCATTCGCGCGCAGACTTCCTGTGGGGGAGCGGCTGAGCTACGGGCACCGCTACGAGCTCGCCCGCGACGCGATGGTTGCCACCGTGCCGGTCGGCTATGCCGACGGCTACCCGCGAGCGCTGTCCTCTAAGGCCGACGTGTTGATCCGCGGCACCCGCTGCCGGGTGGCGGGCAACGTGACGATGGACCAGCTGCTGGTGGACTGCGGCGACCTCGACGTGCAGGCTGGCGACGACGTGGTGTTGCTGGGCAGCCAAGGTGGCGAGGAGGTCGCCGCCTGGGAGCTGGCGGCCCACGCCGACACGAACGCCTATGAGATCGTCACCCGGATCGGCCAGCGCGTGCCGCGCACCTACCTGGGAGCCAAGGCTTGAGAACCCTCGCAGACGCTGCCGTCGAGGCCGCGACCTGTACGAAGTGCGGACTTGCGGCCGGACGGACCCAGGTCGTCTTCGGCGTCGGGAACCCCGATGCGAACCTGCTGTTCATCGGTGAGGCGCCCGGCGTGCACGAGGACAAACAGGGCATCCCGTTCGTCGGCGCCGCCGGCCAACTCCTCACCCGCATGCTCGAGAGCATCGGGCTCACGCGCGAGGAGATCTACATCGCGAACGTCATCAAATGCAGGCCCCCCGGCAACCGCGATCCGCAACCCGACGAGATCGACGCATGCACGCCGTGGTTGATCGAGCAGGTCTCGCTGATCCAGCCCAGCGTGATCGTCACGCTCGGCAACTTCGCCACGAAGTTCGTGTTGCAGACCCAGCAGGGCATCACGCGCATGCGTGGGTCGGTCTACCCGTGGCACGGTCGCAAGGTGATACCGACATTTCACCCGGCGGCGATCCTGCACGGCGGCGGCGAGAAGAGCCGCCAGTTCGCCGACCTGCAAGAAGACTTCGAGCTGATCAAGCGGACGCTTAGCGCGCCGACACCTCCGCCGCCCGCGTCGTTGGCCGACTACGGACGCACCGAGGCGCCACCCGCCGACGACCAGTTGGAACTGTTCTGACGATGGAGCTCGAGATCCGCGCCGCCACCGCCGACGACACGCGCGACGCGGGCGCGGCGCTCGCAGGAGTGCTCCGCACGCACGACGTCGTCGTGTTGACCGGCGAGCTCGGCGCCGGCAAGACCACGCTGGTGCAGGGGATCGCCCGTGGGCTCGGTGCGACCGAGCACGTGGCCTCGCCGACCTTCACGCTCGTGCGCGAGTACGTGAGCGGGCGCGTGCCGGTCGCCCACGTCGACCTCTACCGGCTGCAGCGCGAGCAAGATGTGATCGACCTCGCGTTGGAGGAACTCGAAGACGGCGAGCGGGTGCTGCTCGTCGAGTGGGGGGACCCGGTCGCCGATCTGCTCGCAGACGAGCGACTCCGCATCGAGTTCACCGCCGACGTCGACGATGTGCGTCACCTCACGATCGCGACCGTCGGTCCGTCCTGGGACGAACGGGCAGAAGGCCTGCGGGCCGCTCTCGTCCGATGGGTCGCCCCGTGATCGTCGTCGGCATCGACACCTCGACACCGCAGGTCTCCGTCGCGATCGGCACCGAGGCCGCGATCCTCGGTCGTATCCAGATCACCGGCACGGCCCGACAGGAAAGCGTCACACCGGCGCTGCAACGATTGCTCGCCTGGACGGGCGTCGAGCTCGATCACGTCGGCGGGTTCGTCGTGGGCACGGGGCCGGGGTTGTTCACGGGCCTGCGCGTCGGCATCGAGACGGCCAAGACCCTCGCGCAGGTCACGAAGGCGCCGATCATCGGGATCCCCAGCATCGACGCGCTCGCCTACGCGGTACGGCACGCCGCCCGGACGATCGCCGCAGTGATCGACGGGCGGCGCAAGGAGGTCTTCTCCGCGTTGTACCAGCCGGTGCCCGGCGGGGTGATGCGGCTGACAGAACTGGCGGTGCAACGACCCGAGGCGCTCGCGGCCGAGCTCGAGGCTCACTCGGGGGAGGTGCTAGCCGTCGGCGACGGTGCCATCCTGTACCGGGACGTGCTTCAGACGGTGGGCGCCCGCGTCGAGTTCGGCTCGCCCGGGGTCGCCCATCCGGATGCGGCGGCGCTGGTCGAGTTGGCCGTGCCGCGGTTCCTCCGCGAGGAGCACGACCAGTTGTTCGATGTCGTGCCGATGTACCTGAGGAAGTCGGATGCTGAGATCGCGTGGGATGACCGAGCCCGGGGCGGCAAGCCTTGAGGTGACGAAGATGCGCCGGCGCCACCTGCGTGGCGTCATGGCGATCGAACGCCAGGCCTACGCGCGCCCGTGGACCCCCAACCTCTTCATGGCCGAGATGAGCGAGCCGAACAACCGCAACTACGTCGTGGCACGCATCGACAAGGACGTCGTCGGCTACGCGGGGCTGATCTGTTACGGCGAGGAAGCGCACATCACGAATATCGCCGTCGACCAGATGCTGCAGGGCCACGGGATCGCGCACCGGTTGCTGGCCGAGCAGATCGGCGCCGCCCGCTCGCTGGGCGGCGCCGCGGTGTCACTCGAGGTGCGCGTAACGAACTGGCGCGCGCAACGGATCTACGCGCGTTTCGGGTTCCATCCGGTCGGCATCCGGCGCAACTACTACGCCGAGCTGCATGAGGACGCGCTGATCATGTGGACCGACGACATCCGCGAGCGTGCGTTCCGACAGCGGATCGTGGCTTTGGTGCACAAGCTCCCCGATGGGATCCGCCCGCAAGGGAGCGGGTATTGATCACGCTGGGGATCGAGACCTCCTGCGACGAGACCGCCGTGGCGATCGTCCAGGATGGCTTTACGGTGCGCACGAACCTGATCGCGCGCCAAGAACATCTGCACGAGCGTTTCGGCGGCGTCGTGCCCGAGGTCGCGGCGCGCGCGCACGTCGAGGCGCTCAACCCGCTGCTCGCCCAGGCGCTGGAGGACACGGGTCTGGACTTCGGCGATCTCGACGGGGTGGCCGTGACCGTCGGACCTGGGCTGGTCGGCGCGTTGCTCGTCGGGATGGCGGCCGCCAAGTCGGTCGCCTTGGCGACCGGCGTGCCGCTGGTCGGGGTGAACCACCTCGAGGCGCATTACTGGGCAAACTTCCTGGAGCACGGGGCGCCCGAGCCCCCGTATGTGGCGCTGATCGTCAGCGGCGGGCACACGATGCTCGTGCACGTTCCGGCGATGTTCCGCCACGAGATCCTCGGCCAGACGCTAGACGACGCGGCCGGGGAGGCATTCGACAAGGTCGCCCGGATGCTCGGGCTGGGGTTCCCCGGCGGGCCGGCGCTCGATGCGGCGGCGCGCACCGGCGACCCGCGGGCGGTGCGGTTCCCGCGCGCGATGGCGGATTCCGGCGACCTGGATTTCTCGATGAGCGGGCTGAAGACGGCGGTGCTGCGCCACGTGAAAGCCGAGCGGGCCGCGGGGCGGGCGATCGACGTGCCCGATCTTGCGGCCAGCTTCCAGGAGGCGATCGTCGACGTGCAGGTGACCAAGACGCTCGAGGCGGCGCGGCGCACGGGCGTGCGCCGAGTGCTGCTGGGCGGCGGCGTGGTTGCGAACACCCGTCTGCGCGAGCGCCTGCACGCGGACGGGACCGCCGCGGGCCTCGAGGTGCTCGTGCCGCCGATGGCGCTGTGCACGGATAACGCGGCCATGGTCGCCTGCCTCGGCGCGGCCCGTCTGGAACGTGGCGACCGGACCGGGTTGGACACGGCGGCCGACCCGAACCTACCCTTGGCGACGTGACCACGATCCTGGTGACCGGGGGCGCCGGGTTCATCGGCTCCAACCTGGCAGACCGCCTCCTGGCAGAAGAGCACCGCGTGATCGCGGTGGATGACCTGACGACGGGGCGCATCGCCAACCTGGCGGACGCGCGCGCCTACGGCAAGGCCTACACCTTCTTCAACATGGACGTGCGCGCCGGCGGGCTGATCTCGCTGTTCGAACGTCACCGGCCCGAGATCATCTACCACTTGGCCGCCCAGGCAGGTGTCCGTCCCTCGCTCGAGGACCCCGCGCGCGACGCGAGCATCAACCTGATGGGCACGCTCAACGTGCTCGAGTGCGCGGCCAAGGTGGGCGCCCGCAAGGTCATCTACGCGGCCAGCGGCGGCACGATCTACGGCGAGCCCAAGCGCCTGCCCGCCAAGGAATCGAGCGCCCAAGGGTCCTTCCCGCTCAGCCCCTACGGCATCTCGAAGAAGGTCGTGCTGGATTACCTGGGCTTCTACCAGCGATATCGCGGGTTGGACTTCACCGCCTGCGCGCTGGCCAACGTCTACGGGCCGCGTCAGGACCCGCACGGCGAGGCGGGCGTGATCTCGATCTTCTCCGCCTCGATGCTGGCCGGGAAGGCACCGGTGATCTTCGGCGACGGGAACCAGACCCGTGACTTCGTGTTCATCGACGATGTGGCGCACGCGTTCGTGCAGGCGATGGATCGCGGGTCCGGCAAGCTGGTGAACATCGGGACGGGGCTCGAGACGAGCGTGGCCGGTCTCTACAAGCTGCTTGCCCAGATCATCGGGTTCACCGGGGACGCCGGGCACGCGGCGCTGCCGCCCGGCGAGCTGCGGCGGATCGCATTGGACATCTCGGTCGCTTCCAAAGCGCTCGCGTGGAAACCCTGGACGCACCTCGAGGACGGGCTCGCCGAGACCGTCGCCTATCTGAAGGGGATCTGATGACGAAGACGTCGCCGGCGGCGGAGCTTGCCGGCAAGTTCGAGGAGCGTGTCGCGGCGTTCGTGAAAGAGCACCGGCTGCCGGGTGCGTCCGCAGGCGTCGTGGTCGGCGACGAGCTCGTGTGGTCCGGCGGGTACGGCTTCGCCGACGTCGGGACCCAGCGCCCGCACGACGCGCAGACGTTGTTCCGCGTCGCCTCGATCACGAAGACGTTTACCGCGACCGCGATCCTGCAGCTGCGCGACGAGGGCAAGCTCCATCTGGACGACCCGGCCGTCGCACACCTACCGGAGCTCCGCGACGCGCAGAGCCCGTTCGGGCTGATCGAGACGGTCACGATCCGCCGCATGCTGTCCCACGAATCGGGACTGATGGGCGACCCGCCCGGTGCCCGGTGGTTCCACGACGTGTACGAGGCCTCGCCGCAGGTGAACCTCGCTCGCGCGACCGAGATCGCCACGCGTATCCCGCCCAACGTGCAACAGAAGTACTCCAACATGGCGTTCCAGCTGCTCGGGGAGATCGTCGCGCGCGTGAGCGGGCAATCCTACGTGGACGTGATCCGGGAGCGGATCCTCGAGCCGCTGGGCATGGCCTCGAGCGCCTTCGCGCCGCTCCCCGAGGCCCTGGAGGCGCGCCGCGCGGTGGGGTACTGGCCACGGTGGCTCTCCGACACTCTCGTTCCCGCGGCGGGTCTTGCCGAGTTCCCCGCTGCCGAGGGCGGCTTGCAATCCTGCGTCGAAGACGTGGCCAAGTGGCTCTCGGCGCAGTTCCCGATGCAGGACGCGCCCGAGGGGCACCGGACGGTGCTGTCCGACGCGACGCTCCGCGAGATGCATCGCCCTCGCTACCTCGAGGGAGACGCCTGGGAGGAGGCCTGGTGTATCGGTTGGTACGCCAAGCGCAAGGGCGACACCGTCTGGGTGCAGCACTCCGGCGGTCTGCCCGGGTTCATCACGAACGCATGCTTCCGTTCCAAGGAGCGGGTCGGCGCGATCGCGTTGTTGAACGGCGTTGCCGACGCGACGAGCCTCGCGATGGAGCTCGGGACGCTCGCGCTCGAGGCCGCCCGTACGGCGGTCGAGCCGGCGAAGCTGCCGCCCGCGGCGCCCGAGGGCTACGACGGGCTCCTCGGGCTCTACGCCGAGCCCACTGAGGGGGTCTTGGCCCGCCTCGAGTGGCGCGATGGCAAGCTCACGGCCCTGGACCCCTCGGAGCCCGACTGGAAGCTGATCCTGTTGCCGACCGAGGAGTCGGACCGGTTCACCGTCGACTGGTTCCAGCGCGAATCGGGCGAGCCCGTCGAGTTTCACCGAGGCGCGGACGGCCGGGTCACCGGCGTGACGATCGGCCCGTACACCCTGCGCCGCTACGAGCCGCTGCCGGAGTAACGCGCACACCCGTCCGGTAGGCTCGTCGGCATGTCCGAACATGCCCGCCCGGCGGGTCCCGGCGCGACGTTCGCGCTCGTCGTGGACGAGCTGATCCTCGATGCAGGGGAACTCGATCCGGCCAGCGTCATCGAAGGAACGCCCGGGGTGACCGAGGCGACACTGTGGACCTCGGATGACGGACGCATCATCCGCGGCGTGTGGCAGATCACCGAGGGCACGGTGAGCGATGTGGAGGCCGACGAGCTGTTCGTGGTCGTGTCGGGTCGCGCGACGGTCGAGGTGGAAGGTGGCGCCACCCTCGAGCTTGCGCCGGGCGTGCTCGGCGTGCTGGCGCGCGGCGCCCGAACCACCTGGACCGTCCACGAGACGCTGCGCAAGGTCTTCCAGATCACACTCCCGGACTGATGACGGACTGATGGTTGCGATCGACCCCCGGTATCGCTCGACGTATGCGGATGCGTCTTGGACGCCGTACTGGCTCGATCGCGACGCTCGCCCGCCTGCGCGACCCGCGCTCGAGGGCGAGCACACCGTCGACCTGGCGATCGTCGGAGCGGGGTTCACGGGTTTGTGGGCCGCCCTGCAGGCCCTCGAGGATCTGCCCGGCCGCGAGGTGATGGTGCTCGAGGGGGAGCGGGTCGCGTTCGGCGCGAGCGGGCGCAACGGCGGGTTCTGCGAGGCTTCGCTCACCCACGGCCTCGACAACGGCCTCCAGCGCTTTCCGACCGAGATCGAGCGGATCGAACAGGAGGGCCGCGAGAATCTCCAGGGCATCGCCCGGGCGATCGAGCGCTACGGGATCGACTGCGCCTGGGAGCCGACCGGGACGCTCGTGGTCGCGACGGAGCCGCACCAGGTGCAGTGGTGCCGCGATGCGGTGCCGCACCTCGGCGCCTACGGCCACGAGGTGGCGTTCCTCGATCGGGAGGCCGTGCGCGGCGAGGTCGACTCGCCGCGGTACATCGGCGGGTTCTGGCGCAAGGACGGCGGCGCGTGCATCGACCCGGCGCGCCTCGCGTGGGGCCTCGCCGCCGCCGCGCAGGGCCTGGGCGCGCGGATCCACGAGCACTCGACGGTCACGGCGATCGATGATGACGGCGACGCGTTGATCGTGCGCACGGCTCGCGGTCGCGTGCGGGCGCGCCGCGTGATCCTCGGAACGAACGCGTACCCACCGCTGGCCAAGAAGATCCAGCGCTACATCCTGCCTGTCTATGACTACGTGCTGATGACCGAGCCGCTCGGTGCCGAACGCAAGGCCGCGATCGGCTGGGCGAACCGCCAGGGTCTCGCGGACATGACGAACCAATTCCACTACTACCGGCTGACCGCCGACGACCGGATCCTGTGGGGCGGCTACGACG
>JBDUBL010000039.1:0-21221 GCA_040004125.1 Actinomycetota bacterium | reverse complement strand
GCTTCGCGCGCCGCCCCTCACCACCATCGAAGGGGACTCGATATGACGGTGAAGCGTTCGGTCGGCGTCGCGGCCCTGGCTGCGGCGCTGTTCCTCATCGGCGGTCTCGGCGCCTGGCACACGTATCGGGCCGCGCCGGTGGCGGCGGCAACGACCGATGTCAATGCGCTGATCGCGCCGGCCTCAAACGCCTCGCTCGAGCAAACGATCACCGATCTTCAGACGCGACTGCAGGCACAACCCGACGACGCGAGGTCTCTCGCGTTGCTCGGCATCGCCTATTCGCAGGAAGCCACGCACACCGCCGACCCCTCCTACTACCCGAAGGCCGATGAAGCGTTACAACGTTCCCTCGCGCTGCAGCCAGACGGCAACGTGGAGGCGCTGGTCGGGATGGGCGTCGTCGCACTCGCCCGTCACGACTTCGCCGGCGGCGTCCGCTGGGGAAGTCTCGCCCACCAGGCGAACCCGGATGCCGCGCACATCCTCGGCGTCATCGGCGACGGCCAGCTCGAGCTCGGCCACTACCGTCGCGCGTTCGCGACCTTTCACCGGATGGTGCTGATGCGCCCCGACGTCGCCTCGTACGCGCGGGTGTCCTACGCGCGGGAACTGCAGGGCAACGTGTCGGGGGCGCTCGACACGATGCGGCAGGCGGCTGACGCCGCCGGCACACCCGACGACGCGGCGTGGGTCAACTATCAGATCGGTGAGCTGTCGTTCCGCAGTGGCCACCTGGCGGCCGCGGACTTCGCCTATCGACGCGCCGAAGCGCTCTCCCCGACCTTCCTGCCCGCCAAGGCGGGACTCGCGAAGATCGCCTGGGCACAGGGCCACATCGACCGTGCGATCCGCGGCTACCGATGGCTGGTCGCGCGCTACCCATTGCCGGAACACGTGATCGCGCTCGGCGATCTGTACACGATCGCCGGTCGCGCCACGCAAGCCGACGATGCATACGCACTGGCGCGCGCCGAGGCGGCGTTGTTCCGATCCAACGGGGTCAACGTCGACGTGGAGCTGGCGCTGTTCGAAGCCGACCACGGCGACCCTGTCGCCGCGCTGACCGACGCGAGGGCGGGCTGGCGATCACGTCACAGTATCCATGCCGCGGACGCGCTCGCCTGGGCTCTGTATCGCAACGATCGGCCCGCGACCGCGTCCCGTTTCGAGCGGCAGGCGCTCCGGCTCGGCACGCAGGACGCGACGTCGTACTTCCACAGCGGCATGATCGCGTTGCGCCTCGGCCATCGTGACGAGGCGCGGCGCATGCTGGCACACGCGCTGACGATCAACCCGCACTTCTCGATCCTGTACGCGTCCGCCGCGCAGCGAACCCTTAGCCGACTGCGCGGGTGAGACCGACGCCCGCTATTTCTTCAGCTCTTTGAGGATCTGCCGCGCGGCGTTGGCGCCCGGCCCACCCGTGATGCCTCCGCCGGGGTGCGCACCGGATCCCGCCAGGTGGAGCCCGTCCAGCAGGAAGCCGTAGCGAGCCTCTCCCAGCATCGGGCGCCACGCGAAGAACTGATCGAGCGCGGGCTCGGCGTGTTGCACGTGACCGCCGGTGAGCGCGTAGTCGCGCTCCATGTCCGCAGGCGTGATCACCTCACGGCCCTCGACCAGCTCGCCGAAGCCGGGCGCGTAGCGTTCGAGCGTCTTGACGGCGAGGTCGCCGACCCGATCTCGCTCGGTCACCCAGTCGCTGTCGCGCAAAGCAAACGGGGCCGCCTGGAACACGACGCTCATGACGTGCTTACCCGGGGGGGCAAGCGAGGGATCGGCGAGCGACGGGATCGTTGCCTCCAGCGTCGGATCCTCGCTCACGTGGCCGTACTTCACCGCATCCATCGCAAGCTCGACCGCATCGATCGACGGACCGATCACGATGCGCCCGGCGAGCGTCTCGGCCGTGCCGCCATGGAACGCGGGCAGGCCGGACAGCGCGATGTTCACGCGCGCCGTCGAGCCGGGCTGGCGGATGTTGCCCGCCTGCCAGACCATGGTCGGGCCGAGCGTCACCGGGTCGCACAGCTGTGCGGTCCGTTTGGGATCGGCGGCAGATACGATCACCGGCGCGTCGAGCTCGGTGCCGTCGGCCAGCGTCACGCCGATCGCGCGGGTGCCGCGGCTGCGGATCGCGACGACCTCCGCACCGGTTCGCAACACCACCCCCAGGCTTACGGCAGCCTGCTCGAGCGCGCTCGCGAGCGCCCCGGTGCCACCCTTGGCGAACACCGCGGTGCCGGCGGCGCCGCCGTCGGTTCCGGCCGAGTCGTTCAGGAACACCTGCGCCGTGCCCGTGGCCCACGGGCCCATCGCGGTGTACAAAATGCCCCGGGTCGCGAGCGGCCCACGGATCGCCTCGTCCACGAAGACCTCCTGGACGAGGTCCGCGACGGCCATGGGGAGCGCCCGAACCGCCTCGCGCCCGGTCTTGCCGCCGAGGTCGCGGAACGCCTTGCCGAGTTTCAGCCCCATGATCGCGTCGGCCAGCGAAGGCGACTTCGGGTCCGGCGGCGTGGCCACGGCGATATTGGCCAGGAAACTCGCGATCTCTCGCACCTTCTTGTCGAAATCCAGATAGGCCTGCGCGTCCTTTGGGCTCCGCACCCTGATCCCTTCGGCGGTCTTGGCGGCATCGCCCCAGAACGTCACCGAGGATCCGTCGGGCATCGGTGCATGCAGACGCACCCCCGGCGTGACGGTCGCGTAGCCGAACCGATCGAGCTTCAAGTCCTTGACGACCGAGGGCCGAAGACGCCCGACGGTGTGCACGAGACCGGGCGCGGTGAAGCCGGCCGCGGGCTGGGTCGGGCGCAAGATCCCGCCGACGTGCTCCGCGCGCTCGACCACCAGTACCTGCTTGCCGGCCTTCGCGAGGTACGCGGCCGCCACGAGACCGTTGTGGCCCCCGCCGATCAAGATGACGTCGAGCTTCTTCTTCGCCATCAAGCCGCGCGCCGTCCCCTCTTCTTCTCCTTCAGGTACTCCAGCGCCGCGATCCGGCCCGGCGCGCCCATGATGCCGCCGCCCGGGTGCGTGGCCGAGCCACACATCCACAGCTTGTCGACCGGCGTGCGATAGCGCGACCAGCCCGGCACCGGTCGGTTGAAGAAGAGCTGCTCCAACGAGAGTTCGCCCTGAAAGATATTGCCCTCGGTGAGACCAGTGATGTCCTCGATGTCCTTTGGCGTGATGAATTGGTGCCCGACGATCTTGCTGCGGATGTCCGGGAAGCGCTCCGCGAGCGTTTCGATCACGTTTTGACCGAAGGACTCGCGCGCGGCGTCGTCCCAGACCTTCCCGTCCGCCAGGTGGTAGGGCGCGTACTGCACGAAGCAGCTCATCACGTGCTTGCCCGGAGGCGCCATCGACGGATCGACGAGCGTCGGCATGATGCAGTCGATGTACGGGCGCGCCGACGCCCGCCCGTACTTCGCGTCGTCGTAGGCGTGCTCAATGTAGTCGATGCTCGGTGAGAACGAGATCGCACCGCGCAGCCACTCCCCCTTGCCGGGCTTGCACGCGAGCTCGGGCAGCCCGTCCAGCGCCAGGTTCACCTTGCCGCTGGAGCCGCGGTACTTGTATCGCAGCACCTCGTCCTTGAAGGTCGGGTCGAGCACGCCGTCTTCCAGCAGCTTGATGAACGTCCAGCGCGAATCCAACGAGCTCATGACGACGTCGGCGGAGATCTCCTCGCCCGATTCCAAGAGCACGCCGGTCGCCTTGCCGTTGACCGTCTTGATCTGCGAGACGCCGGCCTCGGTGCGGATCTCGACCCCGGCCGCCAAGGCCGCATCGGCGATCGCGTAGGCGATCGCGCCGGTGCCGCCCTTGGGCACGCCCCAGGCGCGGAACGCGCCGTCGATCTCGCCCATGTAGTGGTGCAGCAGCACGTAGGCGGTGCCGGGAGACCGCGGGCCTTGGAACGTGCCGATGATGCCCGAGGCGCTCATGGTCGCCTTGAGCGGCTCGGTCTCGAACCACTGGTCCAGGAAATCGGCCGCGGACATCGTCATCAGTTGGATGAACGTCGTCTGCATGCGCCGCGGTAGATCGCGGAACTGCTTGGCCAACGGCGTCAACGGCAGCCACTCCATCGGGGAGATCTTGCCCGGGTCCGGCGGCGGCACCGACAGGATCGGCTTGATGAACCGGCCCATCTCGGCCATCAGCGGGCCGTACTCCTCGTAGGCCTCGGCGTCGTTCAACGACCAGCGGCGGAGCTCGCGCACCGTCTTGCCGTGGTCGTTCACCCGCCAGAGGTAATCGTCGTCCAGCGGCGTGATCGTGCCATCCAGCGGCAAGATCTCGAGCCCGTGCTTCGGCAGCTCCAGCTCCCGGATGATCTCGGGTCGCAGCAACGACACCACGTAGGAGAACACCGAGAACTTGAACCCCGGGACGATCTCCTCGGTCAAGGTGGCGCCGCCGAGCAGGTGGCGTCGCTCCAGCACCAGCACCTTGAGGCCGGCCTTTGCCAGGTATGCGGCGTTCACCAGCCCGTTGTGTCCGCCGCCGATCACAACCGCGTCGTAGCGCTTCGCCATGCCTTCCTCCTCGGGGCGCCGCACGCCGGCGATGCCCCATCTTCGGGGTGACTCGAGGTCAGCCGGGCGCCTCGGTCAGAGGGGGCCGTCACCGATGACCCATGCTAGCCAGGGCCATGAGGCCTGGCCAACGGCACCCTGACCTGAGGTCACTCGCGTCTTTCGGCGGAGACCTGCCCGAGGGTAGGCTTCCCGGCCGAAGCGCAGTGGAAGAATCGTCCGAGAAGCAGGAGGCTTCGCCGTGTCGGTCGGAACCGCGTTCTATCCCCGCCAGTTGGAGCGCAACACGAAGCAGGCCTGGGGTGAGTGGGCCGGCTACTTCGCTCCGGCGGTCTATGCCGACTTCCACGACATCGAGTACAGCGCGATCCGCGAGGCGGCGGCCGTCATCGACACGAGCCCCCTGTACAAGTACGTCGTGCGCGGTCCGGACGCCGGCCGACTGCTGGATCGGGTCATGACGCGCGACGTCTCCAAGATGCAGATCGACCAGGTCTATTACACGCCGTGGTGCAACGAGGCCGGCAAGATGATCGACGACGGTACGTTGACCCGGCTGGCCGAAACCGAGTATCGGATCACGGCCGCCGACCCGTGTTATCGCTGGTTCTTCCTGAGCGCGACCGGGCTTGACGTCGAGATCGACGACGTCTCTGCGCAGCTCGCCGGGCTCGCGCTACAGGGCAAACTCAGCCGCGAAGTGCTCGAGGCTGCGACCCGTCAGGATTGGGCCGACGTGAGGTACTTCCGCCATCGCCGAACCGAGATCGGCGGCGTGGAGATCAGCGTGACTCGCACCGGATACACCGGCGATCGCGGGTATGAGCTGTGGATCCCTGCCGACGGCGCGCTCGAGGTGTGGGACGCAGTGTTCGAGGCCGGCGAACCCTACGGGTTGTTCCCCGCGGGGATCCACGCCCTCGACATCGCCCGCGTCGAGGCCGGGCTGATCCTGATCGAGGCCGAATACACGAGCGCACGTCACGCGATCAGCCCCGAACAGACCTACTCCCCCTTCGAGATCGGGCTCGGCAAGTTGGTCGACTTCGGCAAGACCGCCGACTTCAACGGCCGGCGGGCGCTTCAGGCCGAGCAACAGGCAGGCGGTCCCCAACGGCGCCTGGTAGGCCTCGAGCTCGACTGGGCGGGCATCGAGGGGATGTTCGCCAAACACGGCCTCGCCTCCATGATTTCGCAGTTCGTGGACCGGTCCCCGGTTCCGGTCTATCGGAACAACAAGCAGATCGGGCGGGCCACCTCGATCGCCTGGGGCACCACGATCAAGAAGATGGTCGGCTTCGGCTCCCTGGACAAAAGCCTGGAGAAGGTCGGCTCCCGTGTCTCGGTCGAATACAGCGTCGAGGGCGAGCGCGGCAAGGTGGCGGCCGCCGTCGTGCCACTGCCCTTCTTGGACCTGCCCCGCAAGCGCACGTAGCGTCGCAGGAACTTCACGGACCGGATGCGAACCGCCTCGGCGGTCTGCGACGATAGGTCCTCGTGAGACGGATCCCACGCATCGCGCTCGTCTTCGCGCTGCTCGCCGGCGCGATCACGGCTCTCTGTACCTGGATCGGCAGCATCCGGGTCGGCGTCGCCGCGGGTCTCGTCATGGTCCTGATCGGCCTCCTGGTCACGGGCTCGCTCCAGCGCCAAGCGCGGGCGCACGGACCGGCGGTTGCCTCACGGCGTGGGTTCCTCGCTATGGTCGGGGTCGGCGGGGTGCTGTTGGTCGCCGGCGGCGCCGCCCTCGGCCGGGCCGTGCAGAAGCTCACCCGACCCGACGCCGGCGCCGTGCAGGAGGCGGCGGCGACCGATATCGGCGCCGAGTACATGGAGCTCGTGGCGCGCGCGAGCCATCCCGGGCGCTCTGGCGACCTGCAGCTGCTGCTCGCCCCCTTCAACAGCGCCAACTACGCCTTCGAGTCCCAGAGCCTGCACCCGCGCGACCCTCGGACCTCACACGCCGCCGTCTGGATGTACCTGGAGCGCGTGCCGCTGGTCGCCTACGGTCCCGGCGTGATCGAGCCGGGCGACTCGACCGAGCGTGTCACGCTCGCCGACCTAGCTCCCACCACCGCGAAACTGATCGGCTACGAGGCCTGGCCGAGCAATCGCGAGGGCCGGACCCTGCCGGGACTCCGGACGACCGGAAAGACCCCGAAGGTCGTGGTGACTTATGTGTTCGACGGCGGCGGTTGGAACGTGTTGCGCACGTGGCCCAACGACTGGCCGAACCTGAAGCGCCTGATGGGCGGGGGGGCGAACTACCGTAACGCGATCACAGGCTCGTTCCCGGCGGTGACCGCGTGCGCACACGCCACGATCGGCACCGGGACCTTCCCGCGCGGTCACGGGATCACGGGGCACAACATCCGCGACGGCGTGACGGCCCGCAAGGCCTACGGAACGCCGGGCGCGGCCGACCCGAAGGACATCCTGATGCCGACGCTCGCCGATCTTTGGCACGACGAGGCCGGCGCATGGGTCGGGCAGATCGGCTATCAGGTCTGGCACATGGGCATGCTTGGCCACGGTGGGACCGATCGCCCGGCCGCGGACCTGCCGGTCGGGGTGTACTTCGACGAGCCCGGCGCGACCGGGTGGCAGCCGCACAACCCGGCGCTGTTCCGCCTGCCGGTCGCCGCACCGGGCATGGACGTGTTGCAGGCCCGGATGGCGACTTTCCAGGACCCCGGCTATGACCCCGAATGGGAACCGTGGCGCACCGACTACTGCTGCGTGCCGCCGATCGCCGGGTTCCAAGGCGACCTCCTCGAGGCCGCGTTGGTCAACGAACCGATCGGCGAGGCCGGGCCGTCCCTGTTGTATACGACCTTCAAGTCGCCGGACTACACCGGTCACGTCTACGGCATGGCGTCGAAATGGGAGGCCGTGATGATCAACGCGGTCGATGCGGAGCTCGGCCGCCTGGTCGACGTGCTCGAGGCGCGCTTCCCCGGCGAGTACGCGCTGCTGGTGACGGCCGACCATGGCCAATGTCCGCTGCCCGACTCGATGGGCGGCGTGCGGCTCGACCCGATCCAGCTGGCGCGCGTGATCGAGGAGCGGTTCGGCGCCGGCCTCGCCACGGCGGTGCAGTACACGGCACCATCGGAGGTCTACCTCGACGTCGAGGCATTGCGCGACGCCGGCGCGACCACCGACGACGTCGCGGCGGCGCTGCGCCACCTCACGTACCGGCAGAACCTCGGGCCGTACGTGCCGGCCAGCGCGATCGAGCAGGAGCTGCTGGATTCGGAGGAGTTCGCGGGGGTGTTTTCGGCGACGTACCTCGCGAGCATGGGCGATGTCTCGCGCTTCGGCCAGACGGCGTTCGACGGGCGGGACGTCGACCAGGGCATGCCGACGGCTTCGCTCCTCGCTTAGCGCTGCCGGACCGCGAGCGCCCGGATCACCTGCGGCTCGGCATCCGCCCAAGCGAACAGCCGCCCCAGGCGAACGAGCACGAGGTCGTCCCCGGCGATCGCCTCGCTGACGCCGTCGACGGCGAAGACCGCCTCGAGCAACGGGTGCCCGACCGCCATCTCCGCGGACTCCGCCACGGTGCGCGCGCCCGCATGACGAACCTGAAAAGCCCGAGGGCCCGCATCCGGCTCGAGCGATCGTGGCCGGCCCCAACCGGCCAGCAGGATCGCCGCAGCGTGCTCGGCCGTTTCGACGCGATCGGCGTCCGGTCGTAGGTTGAGCCGGATGCGGTAGCGGTGCACATCGAGCGTCCGCACGGCGTCCAACTCCAGGAGTCCCGCCAGCGGCCGTTCGAGCTCCGCCGGCGGGCTGGTCACGATCGTGCGGTCGGTGAGCGCGTGACCCACATGGACCCGCAGCACCGACGGGTTCGGCGTCGATTCCAGGACCCAGCGCCACTGCATGCCCACAGGCTACGGCCCTCGGTGACGCCGGGTCACGTCGCGTGACTCCTGCCGAACCGCAGGTCGGCTAGCATCTCCGGACCATGGACATGACCGCCGGTTTCCACGTCTCCGTCACGGAGAACCGCAGGTGAGCCTTCTGGTCGTCTGCCCGACTTGCGGCGAGCGGCCGTTCTCGGAGTTCTCCTTCGGCGGTGAGCTCCGAGAGGTTTCCTCGCCCGATCCGGCCGCCGACTTCGCCCGCGTCTACCTGCGCGACAACGTTGCGGGCGTGCAGGACGAGCGGTGGTTCCACCTGCTGGGCTGTCGCCGGTGGGTGACGCGCTCGCGCGACACCGTGGCCAACCGCTTCGTCGAAGGCTGAGCGGTGGGCTCGCTCCGGTTCGAGGGCCGGCGGGTCGAGACCCGCGATGGGGACACGATCGGCTCGGCGCTGTTTCGCCACGGCGTGCGCACGTTCAGCCGATCGCTCAAATCGCATCGGCGCCGCGGCCTGTACTGCGCGACGGGTGACTGCGCAAACTGTCTCGTCACGGTGGACGGCGTGCCCGGCGAGCGGGCTTGCACGACCGGCGTACGCGAGGGCATGCGCGTGCAGCGCGAGACCGGATGGCCCAGCACCGAACACGACGCGCTCGCCATCAACGACACGCTCCACTGGGCGATGCCCGTGGGGTTCTACTACAAGGTGTTCGTGCGCCCGCGCTGGCTCTGGGAGGTTGCCGAGAAGGTGATCCGCCGCACGACCGGGACGGGCACGCTGCCCGTGACAGCCGCGGCCGCGCCGAAGCCGACCCGATACGCGCGCGTCGACGTCCTGGTGATCGGGGGCGGCGTGGCGGGTCTCGCCGCCGCGGCGGCCGCCGAGGGTCGGGTGCTCCTGGTCGACGAGGGCCAGATCGGTGCCGCGGCTTCCGATCCCGCGACTCGCGCGGCGATCGAGCGTTTCGCGACGCAAGCGCGCGCCGCCGGCGTCGAGCTCCTCGAGCGCCACGCTGCGATCGGCATCTACGAGGGACCGTCGGTGCCGCTGGTCGGTCCCGACGAGTTGGTCGAGGTCGAAGCGGCGCGCGTGATCGTGGCGACCGGCGCCGTCGAGGCCCACGGCGTGTTCCCCGGCAACGATCTCCCCGGCGTCTGGCTCGCGCGCGGCGCAGCTCGCCTCGCAGCGCTCCACGGCGTCTCGCCCGGCGATCGGGCGGTCGTGGTCGCCAACACCGATGATGCGGCGGCAAGCGTCCAGACGTTGCGCGACGCCGGCATCGAAGTTACGGAGGTGCGCGGGCGCGTGCTCGAAGCACGCGGCTCGAAGCAGGTGGCTTCGGTCACCGTGCTGACGCCTGAGGGTCGTCGAGCGTTTGCTTGCGACGCCCTCGTGCTCTCGTTGGGGTGGGCGCCGCGCGACACCCTGTTGCGGATGAGCCCCGACCCGGAAGTGTCCGGCGCAGGCGACGTGGTGCTGCCCGGTTGCACGCTGGCGGAAGCAGCGCAGAGCGGCCGGGCGGCCGGCGGCGGCCGCCCCGTCGAACCGCGTCTCGCGGAGCCGTGGCCGATCCTCGAAGAGGCCGGCTACGTCTGCGTCTGCGAAGACGTCGACGTGCACGACCTCGAGGCGGCGTGGGACGAGGGCTGGACCAGCTCGGAGATTTTGAAGCGCTACACCACCGCGACGATGGGGCCATGCCAGGGCGCCTTGTGCTCCCGGCACCTTTCCTCGTTCGCCGAGAGCAAGGGCGCCGCGGCCGGGGCCCAGGGCCGCACCACCGCTCGTCCGCCGGCGCGTGCCCCCCGCCTCGAGGACTTGATCGGCGGCGTCCACGAGGTGATCGAGCGACGGACCGCACTGCACGAGCGGCACGTCGAAGCGGGCGCACGCATGGATCGCTCCGGTGTCTGGATGCGCCCGGGCCACTACGGCGATACGAACGGGGAGATCCGCGCGGTCCGTGAGCGCGTGTCGATCATGGACGTGTCGACCCTCGGGAAGTTTTGGGTCGCGGGGCGTGATGCGCGGGCGCTGCTCGATTGGGCGTTTCCACTCGACGTTGGCGCCGTAGCGCCCGGGCGCGCAAGGTACCTGCTCGCGCTCGATGAGGCGGGCTACGTTGTGGACGACGGGTTGCTTGCCGCGCTCGCCGACGGCACGTATTACCTGACCTCCACGTCGGGCGGCGCCGATCGGATGGAGGCCTCGCTGCGCAACTGGGCGGACCGGCTCAACCTGCATGTCCATCTGGTGAACCAGACCGCGCACCTCGGCGCGATCAATGTCGCCGGGCCGTACGCGCGCGAGCTGCTCGCCGCGTTGTCGCAGGATGACCTGTCGCGCGCGGCGATCCCCTACCCCGGTCACGCGGAGATCACCGTCGCCGGCGTGGCGTGCCGTGCGATCGCGGTCGGGTTCGTCGGTGAGCTGTCCTACGAACTGCACCACCCACGCAGTCGAAGCGTCGAACTCTGGAACGCGCTCCTCGATGCCGGCCGCGCCTGGGACATCCGCCCGCACGGGCTCGACGCGCTCGACGTGCTCCGTCTCGAAAAGGGGCACCTCTTCGTAGCGCAGGACACGATGCCCGATGACCATCCCACGAAGCTTGGGCTCGACTGGGCGGTCGCTCGGGACAAGACGTCGTTCGTCGGAAAGCAGGCGCTCGTTCGTATGGCTGCGCTCCCGCTGGACCGGAAGCTGGTGGGCCTTCGCTTCGACGGCGTGCCGCAACGCGGCGCGCCGCTGTCCGTCGGGGAACGGATCGTCGGTCGCGTGACCTCGTGCGCCGTGTCGGACGCGGTCGGGGCATCGATCGGGCTGGGATGGCTCCGCACGATCGACGGCGCTTTCCCACAGGCGCTTGTCGCCGGCGACCTGCGCGCCACGGTCACGCCGATGCACTTTTACGACGCGACCGGGGAGCGCCCCCGTGGCTGAGCTTCGGGCATGTTCGCTCGCGGTCGTGGTGTGCGCAGCCGACGCAGATGCCCTCGACGCGCTGGTGGCGCCCGGTTACGGCGCCCGCGTGCTGCGGACCGCCGCGGACGAGGCGCTGTTCGTGACGGCGCCCGAGGTCGTTGCCGACGTGGCCCGCGAGGTAGCCGATCGGATCGCCGCGCTCGACGACGACGCGATCGTGCTCGACGTCACGGACGGCTGGGCGGCGTGGTCGCTTGCTGGTGACGACGCGGAGCGCGCGTTCTCCTATCTGTCCCATCTCGAGGCACCGGCCAACCGGGCGTTCGTCCAAGGTGACGTCGCCCACGTCGGGGCGAAAGTGCTCGGCGAGCCAGGTTGCCTCACGATCCTCGTGCCCGCCTACTGGCGCGAACACCTGCGCGAGCGGGCAGTGCACGACGCGCGGGCACACGAGGTGCGTCCATGACCGGCCTCTTCCGTCATCGCACGTTCCTGAAGCGCCGGGAGCTGAAGAGCTCCTACGACGTCGTGATCATCGGCGGCGGCGTGAACGGGCTCTCGCTCGCCCACAACCTAGCGGCGCGCCACGGCATCACGAACGTCGCGGTGGTCGAGGCGAACTACATCGGCAGCGGCGGCTCGGGCCGCAACACGCAGGTTGTGCGCGCGAACTACAACACCCCGGAGACCGTGCCGCTGTACAAGGCGAGCCTCGGGATCTGGCGCACCCTCAGCCAGGAGCTCGACTTCAACCTGTTGTTTTCGACCCAGGGCGAGCTCGACCTGTGCCACACGTGGGACTCCCTGGAGGTCGAGCGGGACAAGTCGCTGCTGAATCGCGCGTACGGCGTGCAGACCGACGTCGTGACGCCCTCCGAGATCGCCAAGATGAACCCGCTGGTCGACCTGACCGGGGGCGGCGAATTCCCGATCGTCGGCGCGTCGTTTCACCCCCCCGGGTCCTTCGCGCGGCACGACTCCGTGGTGTGGGGGTATGCGGTCAGCGCCACGCGCCGCGGTGTGCACATCCACGAGCAAACCGCCGCAACCGGCCTCGACGTGATCGATGGCGAGTGCCGCGGCGTGCTGACCGATCGCGGTTCGGTCGGCGCGGGACTCGTGGTGAACGCAACCGCCGGTTGGTCCAGCCAGGTCGCGGCCATGGCAGGCATACGGCTGCCGATCGTCACGATGGCGCTGCAGGCGTTCGTGACCGAGCCGTACAAACACGTGCTCGACGGGCTGGTGTCGTCGATGGACCTGTACGTCTATGTGTCGCAGACCGCGCGCGGCGAGCTGCTGGTCGGCGCCGAAGTGCTCCCCTACAACACCTACTCGACGCGCTCAACCTTCGGGTTCCTGGCCGAGGCGGCCAAGCGCACGATCCAGATCTTCCCCACGATCGCCAAGGCGCGCGCGATGCGCCAATGGACGGGTCTGTGCGACATGTCGCCGGACTCCTCACCCCTGCTCGGCGAGTCGGAGGTGGCGCGGCTCTTCCTGATGTCGGGCATGGGCACGTGGGGGTTCAAGGGTTCGCCGATCTTCGGCCGGCTGATGGCGGAGCGGATCGCGAACGGCCACACCCCCGAACTGATGAAACCGTTCGCGCCCGATCGCTTCGCGAACGACCGGATGGTTCCCGACGCTGCAAGCGCCGGGACGCATTAGGAACGCGAGACCTCCGACGCACCGAGCCAGCGTCGCAACTCCTCGATCACGTGATCGACGGCCTCACGGTCGCCGGGACGTTCGTCTTCCTGCATGTGGATCGCGTTGATGCGCAGGATGTTCTCCTTTCGGTCGAAGGTGGGGTCGATCCGGCCGACCAGACGGTCGCCACGGAGCACGGGCAGGACGTAGTAGCCCCACCGGCGCTTCGCCTTCGGCACATAGATCTCGATCCGGTAGTACATGTCGAAGAGCTGCTCGGCCCGATCGCGGTCGCTGATCAGTTCGTCGAACGGTGACAGCACCACGGTTCGACCGCGAAAGGCCGTGTCGAGCAGCTCGCGGTGCGTGAACCACACCCCGCGCAGACCGTCGACCTCGATCGGCACGATCAGCCCGGTGCGCAGATGCTCGCGGATGGCGCGCTCCCGGCCGGGCAGGTCGCCGTCGAAGAGATAGCCGACTCGCTCGAGCCGTGTGACCCCCCGCGCGCGCACCCGCCGTTCGACCCATTCGTTCACAGCCGAGGCCGCGGGTCTGGGCGGAACCTTCGGCAGCGATCGAGACGCCAGGTCCCAGATGCGTTGCTGGCCGTCGCGGCCGACGATCATCACCTTGCCCTGGAACCACAGGATGTCGAGCAACATCGGGGCGCTTTGCCCTTCGTCGTTCCAGCCACCGGTCCGCCACCCCTCGGCCGCTCGGTTCTCCAGGTCGCGGGCCCGCAACGGTCCCCGGCGCCGGAGCTCAGCCAGTGTGTAGCGCACGAACTCCTCGTTGGCTGCCAGCCACTCCCGAACGTACGTGTGCCGTTTCCAGTTGCCGTGCGGATAGCGGCGCATCGAGATCCGGTGCAGCGGCAGGTCCGCGATCGGCAGGATGTGGACCCAGTATTCGAACAATGCTCGCTCCTGCCAGAGCAAGCGTTCGAGTTCCGCCGTCCGGAACCGCGTGCCCAGCCGGCTGAAGAGCACGAGGTGCTCGGTCCGGGCAACGACCGAGGTCGGGTCGATCTGCACCTGACCGAGCCCGGTGACGACCTCCTCGATCGAGCGCCGCCGCGGGGCATCGAGCAGCTGGCCCATCACGGCAAGTTGACGAGCGCGGCGACGCGAGATCCGAACGGGCTCCGACATGGGCCGCGAGCCTAGCGAACCGACGGGCTCCCTCGCCCGTACTTCTCCGCAGGAGTACCGTGCGGAACGTGCGAACAGATAACCCGGGAGCGGACACCGCGCTCATGACGGCCTTCGTCGGCCGCGACGAGCGCGCTGCCGGCCTGCTCTATGACCGGTTCTCGTCGCGTATCTACGGATTGGGCATCGTGATGCTGGGCAACGATCAGGCGGCGCAGGACCTCGTGCAGGACACGTTCGTAAAGCTGTGGCGGACGGCGGCCCGGTTCGATCCCGAACGCGGGCGCCTCGAGACCTGGGTGCTGCTGACCGCCAGATCGCTCGCGATCGACAACCTCCGGCGCCGGGTGCTGGAGTCTCGATCCCTGCAAGAGATCGGCCCGCCGCCCGTACACGATCCCACCCCCGGTCCCGACGACCTGGCCGCGAGCGCTGATCTGTCGTCGCGCGCGCGCCGCGCGATGTCCAAGCTCAGTCCGGAACAGCGATCGGCGCTGGAGCTCGCGTACTTCGGCGGGCGCACGACGGCCGAAGTCGCGGCGCTCGAGGGCATCCCGCAAGGGACGGTCAAGACGAGGATCCACGCCGCATTGCTGAAGCTGCGCGCCGAGATGGCGAGGGAGGTGGACCATGACGTGTGAGAAGGCCCGCGACCTGTTGCCCGAGCACCTCCTTGGCTCCCTCGACGAGACGGCCGATGCTCGCGTGCGCCGCCACTTGCGCGGGTGCGCGGAGTGCCGTGCCGAGCGGATGCGCCTGGAAGACGGCTTCGCAACGCTGTCGCACGCGACACACGAGCAGGACCCTCCCGAGGAGCTGCGACAACACGTCCTGGACGTGTTGTCCGAGGAGTGGGAGGGGCCCGGTGAACAACCGCCTGCGTCCGCCGGAGCCACCGTCGGCCGAGGATCAGCGTGGCGCTGGATCGCGGTCGCCGCCGCGGTCGCCCTGGTGTCGGTGTCCCTTTCCTGGGGCATCTCGCAGTCAAGACGTGCGACCGGGCTCCAAGCCGACGCGGGCAGCTATCAGGCGCTCCTCGACGCTTTGGGCGGCAAGGAGTTCCGCTTGGGTGACCTGCACGCAGTCGATGGAGACGCGTTCACGGGCACGGTGGTCCTCTATGACGGTGATCCGGGCCAAGGATGGAACTCCTGGGGCATCGTGATGGCCCATGCCCCCGATTTCACGGGCGAGGCACATGTGCGCCTGCTTGCCGGGAACGGCATGTCGATGGAGATGCCGCCCCTGCATTTCACGAACGGCGAGGCCTCGACGTGGCTCGTGACCCACGAGGACCTAGCGCCGTACGACGAGATCATGATCACCGCGCCGGACGGTACGATGCTCGCGACGGCTCGGGTAGACACCGCCTGAACCGCACCGTGTCGTCGCCCGTACTCCATGCGAACCCAAGAGCCCAAGGAGGGCATATGCGTCAGCGGAACCTCATGATCGTCGCCGCGCTCGCGGCAAGCCTGTTCGTCGCCACCGCCTGCAGCAGCTCGAGCTCTTCATCGAGCCCGGCGGGCGGCTCCACCTCGACGACGTCGAGTTCGACGAGCTCGGGCTCGCCCACTGACGCGGTCAACGTCACCGGCAAGTCCGCGTTCACGATCACGCAGAACAACTTCTTCTTCTCGCCGTCCACGATCGACGGGTCGGCCGGTCAGAAGATCACCTTCACCGTCCAGAACGACGGCAGCTCGCCCCACACATTTACGATCGACAACATGAACATCGACGTCACGGTCCAGCCTGGTGCCGACACGACGGTGGACGTGACATTCCCGACCTCCGGGACGGTCCAGTTCTACTGCAAGTTCCACAAGAACATGGGCATGGTCGGCACCCTCGAGGTGATGTAGCCGGCGCCACCCGGGAAGAGGGCGCGGATCGTTCCGCCGCAGAGAATCAGTGGAGGTGAAGGGATTCGAACCCTTGTCTCCGGGCGACCGACTGGGACTTCTTCGGGCGGAGCCGATGCACAGATCTCACCCGTCGGTGTCCATCGGCAGAGGACCTCGGGGCCAGTCCGGATGCGTTGTCCCCCGCCGGCCTCCGAACAGAACCGGCGGGGTAAGCCTGCTCAGGTGATACTCGATCCCCGACCGCAGGCACACGGGGCGAGCAGCTACCTAGAGACTAGGCAGCGAGCGCGAACTCGTCGTTGGCGCTTGTGTTTGTCCGGCGTTTAACGTGACATCCGGGATCACGGCCCGCTTCTCCCAGACGGCAAAACGTCCGGATCGAAGCCAGTACACCCCCATATGTAGTTGTCTCAAACAGTATACGGCGGCCGGCCGACACGCCTCGGGCCCATGCCGCCTGCTCGGTCGGCGCCGCGACTCTGATCACGTAGCGATCGCTCACCGGCGCCGCCCCAGTTCTCGTTCGGCCTCCCGCTGCGCATCGCGCTTCGCGATCGACTGGCGCTTTTCGTGTTGACGCTTGCCTCTGGCCAGCGCGATCTCTACCTTGGCGACCCCGTGGGTGAAGTACACGCGCAACGGCACCAGGGCCAGGCTCTTTTCCATGGTGTCGCGGTGGATCGACTCGATCTCACGGCGGTGCAGCAGCAGCTTGCGGGGCCGCAACGGCTGGTGCGTGCGCTTGTCGCCCTGCTCGTACGGCGGGATGTGCAGACCCTCAAGCCACAGCTCGCTGCCACGCAGCCGGGCGTAGCAATCGACGAGCGACGCCTGCCCCTGACGCAACGACTTCACCTCGGTGCCGGTCAGCTGGATGCCGCATTCGTAGGTGTCGAGCAACTCGTAGTCGTGTCGCGCCTTGCGGTTGGTAGCGACGATCCTGTCGTCGGAACGTCCGGCATCGCGCGAGCCCATGGTGGGGCAGGCTACACGGCCTAGACGTCCAGGAAGCGTCGCATGCCGAGCGTACCCGCGATGGCGGCGATCCCGATCGCGGCCGCCACGATCCACGGCAGGATAGCCAGCACGTCGCCGTTTCGAACCAGCGGGAGCCACGCAACCTTTCCCGCCATCTGGTCAACGAGGAACACCTTGCCGAGAAAGAGCGTAACGATCGCAAGCGCGGCGCCGACGAGCGATTCTGCACCGCCCTCGATCAGGAATGGCAGCCGGATCCGCCAATTGGTGGCCCCGACAAGCCGCATGATCCCGATCTCCTTTCGCCGGGCGAACATCCCCATCCGCAACGTGTTCGAGACCAGCACCACCGCACTCCCAAGCATGATCATCGCGAGGAGGAACAATCCCACGGTGATGACGTTGGTGATCGCGGACAGGCGGTCCAGCACATCCCGGAAGTCGATAATCTTCAGCACCCCTGGCTCGGCGCAGACCAATCCTCCCGTGTCATCTGGCGCACACCCAAGCGCCGCTGTGATCTGGCTGTATTGACTTGTTTCTTGAAGGGTGACGCGAAGAGACGTCGGAAATACCGAGCACTGCACGTTCTCCAGGATGGTCGGCTGGTTCGCAAAGAGTTCCTGCGCGTGCGCGCACGCCGCTGCCTGGTTCTCGAAATCGACCCTGGCGACCGCTGGGAGCGCCTCGAGCGTCTGCTTCATATGGTCGATCGAGTCGGGGTGCGCGGTGTCTGTGAGGTAGACCGCCACCTGGACGTTCCCGGTGATGCCCTCGACGATGAGCGAGATCTCGCGACGGATCAGCAGGGCAAGCCCGAACAGGAACAGCGCGATGAACGCCGTCGACACCGCGCCGAAGGCGACGGTGCCATTGCGCCGCATGGCCGCGGCGGTCTCACGGAAATAGAACTCGACCCCGCGCACGCTACGAGTACACCCCTCGCGACTGGTCGCGCATGACCTTGCCCTTATCGAGCTCGATCACACGTTTGCGCATCGCGTCCACGATCGCCTGATCGTGGGTCGCCATCACGACCGTCGTGCCGATCTTGTTCACCTTGTCGAGTAGCCGCATGATGTCGACGCTCGTGTTCGGATCGAGGTTGCCGGTGGGTTCGTCGGCAAGGAGCACCAGGGGGCGGTTCACGCAGGCCCGTGCGATCGAGACGCGCTGCTGTTCACCGCCCGACAATTCGTCGGGATAGTTGTTCAGCTTGTCGCCCAACCCGACGTACTCCAGGATCTCGGGCACCCGCTGGTCGATCACGTGCTTGGGCTTGCCGATGACCTCGAGGGCAAAGGCCACGTTCTCGAACACCGTCTTGTCCTGGAGCAACTTGAAATCCTGGAACACGGTTCCGAGGTTGCGCCGGAGCTTCGGGACGCCGCTCCACAACGAGAGCTTCGAGAGATTCTTGCCCGCCACGTAGACCTCGCCCTTGGTGGGGTCCTCCTCACGCAAGAGCAGCCGCAGAGACGACGACTTCCCCGATCCGGAGGGCCCGACGAGGAAGACGAACTCGCCCTTTTCGATCTCGATCGAGACGTCGTCAAGGGCGACGACATCGTTCTTGTACGTCTTCGAGACGTGCTGGAGACTAATCATGATGTGGGGGTTCGGGGAAGCGAGCGGACGCTGTTCACCCTAACAGAGGGGTGTGGCGGTTCTGTGGAGGCTCAAGACGATGCTCGCCGGCGGAGCTCCGCCTCGATGAAACGGTCGAGATCGCCGTCGAGCACACGCTGGGGATCGCCGACCTCTTCGTTCGTTCGATGATCTTTGACCATCTGATAGGGCGCCAGCACGTAGCTACGGATCTGCGACCCGAAGTCCACCGCCTTGCGCTCGCCGCGGATCTCGTCCATGTGCTCCTCGCGGCGCTCGCGTTCGAGTTCGGCGAGCCGCGCCTTCAGGATGCTCATGGCCGTCGCCTTGTTCTGCAGCTGCGAGCGCTCGTTCTGGCAAGCCACGACGATCCCGCTGGGCAAGTGGGTGATACGCACGGCGGAGTCGGTCGTGTTCACGCCCTGGCCGCCGGGACCACTGGAGCGATACACGTCGATGCGCAGGTCGGCGTCGTCGACCTCGACCTCCTCTGCCTCCGCCTCGTCAAGCGCCGGGATCACGTCGAGCGCCGCGAAGCTCGTCTGTCGCCGCTTCTGTGCGTCGAACGGACTGATCCGCACCAGCCGGTGCACGCCGCGCTCGGCCGACAACAGCCCGTAGGCATTGTGCCCGTGGACCGTAAAGGTCGCGGACTTGATTCCCGCCTCGTCGCCGTAGTGCACCTCGTCGAGCTCGACCGGGAAGTGGTGACGCTCTGCCCACCGGAAGAACATCCGCAAGAGCATGTCGGCCCAGTCCATCGATTCCGTGCCTCCCGCCCCCGCCTGGACGGTGGCGATCGCGTCGTTCGCGTCGTACTGGCCCGACAGGAGCGCTTCCAGCTCGACCGCCTCCAGGTCGTCCTCGAGCGCCGTGACGGAGCTCGCGAGCTCGGCGGCGAGCTCGGGATCTACGGCATCGACGAGCAGCTCATCCATCGCGATCACATCGTCCAGCCTGCCCTGCAGACGGTCGAACCGGTCGACGACGGCGTTCAGCCGTGCGAGTTCCGAGGTGATGCGCCGACCCTTCGCGGGGTCATCCCACAGGGTCGGGTCGGCCGCCTGAGACTGCAGCGCCGCGGCGCCCGCACGCTTGCCCTCGACGTCAAAGGAACCCCCGTGCCGCGCTCACGCGCTCGCCGATCGCCCCGAGGCGGTCCGTATACTCGCTCATCGAGGTGAGTCTACCGGTGGACGTGCCCAGGCTGATCCGTCAGCGGCCCTCGAGACCGTATGCTGGCCAGGACATGGAGACCACCCTGCTCGACGCGATCCTGGCCGATGCCGACGCCGATTTGCGCTCGCTGGTCGTGATCGATAAGGCTCCGGCGACTTGGCTGCTCATCGACGCCCCGAGCGCCCAGGACGAGGGCTCCATGACCGGGGAGGCCGTCACGCAAATGGGCGGGACCGTCGTGCGGGCCGCCGGGACCGCGGCGTTGGGACGGTTCGCGAACCCGGCAGGCGCGATCGGCGCCTGGCTCACCCTTGCGGCGTGGACCGACGTCGACGTGCGCGGCGCAGCCGTCTCCGGGTACTGCCATCGAGCCGAACTCGTTGGCGCGACGCTTGCGGAGCTTCCCGACCTGCTCGAGCCTGCGCAGCCCGGCCAGCTGTGGGTCAGCTTCGAGCTGGCCACGGCGGTGGATCTCAATGACGACCGGTTCGTGGTCGAGCGGATCGACCGCGGCTCGCTCGTCCCGGCTTCCTGCAAGCTCACCCTGCGCTGACGTGGCGGATCGTGTCCGTCCGCTGAGGCCCGCGGACGCGTCGATCTGCGACGCGATCGTCGCGAGCCTGCCCGACTGGTTCGGCAACGAAGACGGCATCCGGGAATGCGCGGCCCTGGTTCGAGAGACGCCGGGGATCGTGGCGGAGCGCGATGGCCGGATCGTCGGGTTCCTGACGCATGCGCGCCGCTACCCGCCCACCGCAGAGATCACGTGGATCGCCGTCCATGCCGAGCACCGCCATACCGGGGTGGGCACGGCGCTCGTCGAGGCGATCGAACGCGAGCTGGCCAATGACGGTGCGCGTCTGCTCGTGGTCAAGACCCTGTCGGACCGAGAGGACCCGGGCCCCGAGTACGCCGCCACGCGGGCGTTCTACTTGGCACGCGGGTTCGCGCCGGTGGTCGAGCTCGATATCTGGGGTCCCGAGAACCCGGCCCAGGTGCTGGCCAAAGGCCTGTAGCTCAGGCCGCAGCCCCGTGGCACTTCTTGTACTTCAGACCGCTGCCACACGGACACGGGGCGTTGCGAGGCGTCTTGTCGCTGACCGCCTGCTGCGGATTCCCGGGCTGCGGGGTGCCCCCGCCGGCGCCGGCACCGGCACCCGTTATTCCCGCGCCGCCGGCGCCGGAGGCCACCTCGTCGCGGTTCTCGGACACCCGCTGGACCCGCGGCGCCTGCTGCTGCTCCTCATGGCGCACCAGCTCCACGCGATAGATGTACTTGACAAAGTCTTCCTGGATCGAGGCGGTCAACGCCTCGAACATCGAGAACGCTTCGCGCTGGTACTCGACGAGCGGATCCCGCTGCGCGTAGGCCCGTAGGTGGATGCCCTCCTGCAGGTAGTCCATCTCGTAGAGGTGCTCGCGCCACTTCG
>JBDUBL010000097.1:0-6365 GCA_040004125.1 Actinomycetota bacterium | reverse complement strand
CTCGTCGGCGGAGACGTGCCTGAGTGGCCGAAAGGAGCCGCCTGCTAAGCGGTTAGGGGGTGAAAGCTCCCTCCCGAGTTCGAATCTCGGCGTCTCCGCCAAAGGTCAGAACACGAGGGACCAGGGCTTCCCGCTACAGTCCGAAACCGAGGTCGCCCCTTGCGCGTCGACGGTTCCCGTCGTCGGGGTGCCCGCCTGCTTCTCGAGCGCGATGCAGAAGACGTGACCAGACCGGCTCCGCGTACTCAGCACCGCGCCGTCTACGCCCGCATGGTTGAGACTGACCACGCCAACTTTCGCCGGCACATCGTCTACCACGTGCATCGACGGGTCGAACTCGTGCAGCTTCTCGACCTCATGCTGGCAAAGCCGCCGTCGCGTTGGGCACGGTATCGGCGGGCTTGACCTTGTACCAAGCCCGTTCGATCCGCCCCTCGTCGTCGACCAAGAACGAGGAGCGGATGATCCCCACAGAGGTCTTGCCATAGCTCTTCTTCTCGCCCCAGGTGCCCCAGGCCTCGGCCACCGCGTGATTCGTGTCGCACAGCAGCGGGAAGCCGAGGGAGAACTTCTCGTCGAACGCGAGCTGGTCGGCGGGCTCGTCGGGAGAGATGCCGATCACGTCGACGCCGAGGCCGGCGAGGTCCCGGCGATTATCGCGTACGTCGCAGGACTGCGTGGTGCACCCCGGGGTGTCGGCTTCCGGATAGAAGTACACCAGTAGCTTTCGCCCGCGGAAGTCCTCGAGGCGCACGGTGGTCCCGTGCTGGTCGGCTAGCGCGAACGCCGGTGCCGCGTCTCCGCTCTGCAGCGCCGTCATCCGGACACCATAGCGACCGCCCTTACTCGGAGGACGACTGGGAAGACGGATCGGATCGTTTAAGGCCGGCCTTGCGCCACGGGGCCACGCCGTCGACCTCGACGTCGATCGCGAAGCTGAGGGTCACCCGGACCAGCACGATGACGCCCAGCGTCAGGGCGCTTTGCAGGGTCGGTGCCACGACGATCGTGCGGATGATGTCGGCGACGACGAGCACCTCGAGGCCGAGCAGGATCGAGCGGCCGAGTTGCGCCCGGAGCACGGTGAAGGCGCGCACGCGGTCCGTGCCTCTTGCCAGGTTGAGCAGGTAGACGACGAAGGCGATGACGCTGCCGACGATCAAGATGGCGACGCCGGTGAGTTCGAACGCCTTGACGGCATCGGCCATGAACTGCTCGTACGTCACACACGCACCCTAACCTGCGAGTTGCGCTGGACGAGGGTGGGAGGCAGAGTGGCACCCATCGGTCATCGGGAGGGAATGGCGATGGGCATCTGGACCAAGGAAGGCCTCCTCGAGGCGTACGTGTTCGAGTCCCATATCGACGCAGAGCGCGCCGGCGCCACCAAGCAGCGGTTCGCCGACGCGCCAGGCGTTCGATTCGTGGGTCAGTTCGTGGGGCATTTCACGCTGTTCGGCCGCGTGGTCGCCGAGAGCCTGGGGCAGTTGCAGGAGCGCATCGAGGGCGACTACTGGGAGTCTGGGATCCATTCAGCGTGGTCGCTCAACCTCACCGCGTCCAGCGCGGCAGCTCCCAAGCGTGGGAGCCCCGACTTCTGCGCGCTCGTGTGCGCCCGGGCGGGGGGCGATCCGTTCGAGATCCGGGACATGCTCGACGATGGGTTCCTTCGGGAAGGGGAGGGCGCCGCCGTCGTGAACGCGCGCGACTTCGATCTCCTGGTCGATCTTGGCGCCGATTCGGTCGACGGCCTGCTGGAACGAGTGTTGGCGCTGCGCGACGTCTCGGGGATCGGGCGGACCGCGACATCGTTCGCGGATCTCGCCGACAACGCGATCCGGCCTTCCGCAAGCTGACACTGGCGCCGTGACGACGTCCGAACGCCGTCCGGCTCACGAGCAGGTCGGCGAGCGGAAGCTCGTCACGATGGTGTTCGCCGATCTGACGGGGTACACGGCGCTGGCCGAGATGCTCGACCCCGAAGAGGTCTACACCTTTCTGCGCCCGACGATGCACGAGCTGCAAACGATCGTCGAGTCCTTCGGTGGATCGGTGCCACAGATCCAGGGCGACGGGTTCATGGCTGCCTTCGGGGTTCCGGTGGCGCACGAGGACGACGCCGAGCGGGGCGTCCGCGCAGCGCTCGCGGTGCGCGACCGCGTGCGTGCGCTGAACGAGGGCAAGCGCGGGATCCTCCTGCCCGAGGTGCATGCCGGCGTGAACTCCGGCGAGGTCATGGTCGCGCCCTCGACCGAGGCGGCCGGTTTCGCGGTGGTCGGCGATACGGTGAACACCGCATCGCGGCTCGCCGATCTCGCTCGCCCCGGCGAGGTGCTCGTCGACGAGACCACGCGGCTGCTCAGCGCGCAGGCGGTCCGCTACGGACCGCGGAGGCTCCGTCGTGCGAAGGGGAAAGCCGAGCCGCTGGCCACCTACCCGGCACTCGGCCCAACGCCCGGCCGCCAGGTTGCCGCGGGCGCCGCTTTCGTCGACCGCGAGGAGATCCTTGCGAGGCTCGGCGCCGAACTCGAGGCCGTCGAGCATGAGGGCAAGGCCCACGTTCTCGTCGTCACGGGTGAGCCGGGCATCGGCAAGAGCAGACTCGCGGCCGAGCTCGGGCATTCGCTTCCACCCGGGAGGTTGTTTATCGGCCGGTGCACGCCGTTCGGAGATCAACGCCGATTGGCCCCCGTCGCCGAGGTCGTCGACGCCGCGCTCGCCCTCGCCGACGGGAACAGAGAAGCGGTCGCGTCCGATCTCAACGTCCTGCTCCTCGGCGTCCCGGGCTCGCCGTCGCGGACGGATCGCGATCTCCTGCACGCGGCCAGGCTCGCGCTCGAGGCGGCGGCCCGGACCGGGACCGTGGCTGTGGTGCTCGATGACCTGCAGTGGGCGGACGAGGCTGTTGTCGAGTGGTTCTCCGATGCCAAGCGCGACCCCTGGGCGGCTCCGATCCTCCTGCTCGGGCTCTCTCGGGAGTCCGAAGAGGGTCTGGACTCCCTGGCGCTGCCCGCGCTGGACCGCGCGTCCATGGACCTGCTCGCGCAAGGCCTGCTGGGTACCGATGGCGCCGCCGACGCGGTGCGGGTGCCGGTCACCCGTGCGAACGGCAACGCGCTGTTCCTCGAGGAGATGGTCGGCATGCTGGTCGAGCGTGGAGCGCTTCGACACGTCGGCGGCGCATGGCAGATCGCCGAGCCCACACTTCTCGACGAAGTTCCGGCGACCATCCGACTGCTGATCGCCGCTCGCCTCGACGCGTTGCCATCGGAAGAGAAGCGTGTCCTGTCGGATGCCTCTGTCTGTGGAACGGTGGCCTGGGCGGGCGCGCTCGAGCAGCTCGGCGATGTGGACGAGATTGCGGGCGCCCTCACGAACCTTGTTGGCCGAGGACTGTTGGAGCTCCGCGCGCACAGCACGGTGCCCGGAACCGATGAGTACGGCTGGAAGCACGCGCTGATCCGCGATGTCGCGTATCGAGCCCTTCCGAAAGCCGCCCGGGCGGACCGGCATATGGACATCGCCGCATGGCTCCGCGACGTCTCGTCGCGTGGGCACGAACCGGTCGGTGCGATCGCGTATCACTACGAACGGGCGTGGGAGCTGCGCCGCGACCGGACGGGGCCTGGCCCGACCGAGGAGTTGGCGGCGCTCGCGACCGCATATCTCGAGCGGCGGGCGGCGGAGGTGTTCCTGCGACAGGCCCGGGCTTCCGAGGCCTTCTTCCGGCGAGCGCTCCGCATCGTCGATGCGAGCGGTCGCGAGGCCGATCCGGTTGTCGCGGCGCGGGCCTGTCTCGGTCTGGCCGAGGTCTTGATCGAGCGGGGCGCGCACGACGAGGCGGTCGATCGAGTGGCGCAGGCCCGACATCTCGCCTCGCGCGCGGGCGATGAGTCGCTGGTTGCCCGCTCGCTGCTCGCGCTCGGCCGTTCCGAGTGCGACGTCGGGAACCTGCGCAGGGCGCGCCGGCTCCTGCTCGACGCACGAGGTCGATTCGAGTCGCTCGGCGACCTGCGGGGGCAGGGGTGGTCCTGGCATCGTCTGAGCGAGACATGGGGTTGGGAGGGTTTCGAGCGGGAGCTCGACGACCTGCGCAGCGCCTATCGGTGTTTCTCGCGTGCGCGCGACCGGTTCGGGATGTCGGTCGCGGCGAATGACCTTGCCTACATCCTGTCGGTGCAGGGTGGCACGGAGTTCCACCGGTGGTACGAACGCGCATCGCGGCTTGCCGAGGACGAGGGCGATCTGCGGTCGCAGGCGTCGCTGCTACGGACGTGGGGCAGCTTCTGCTACGCCGCCGGGTCGTTCCGCGAGGCGGCCGACACGATGGCCGCGTGCCGGCCGGTTGCGGCCGACGCCGGCGATCGATACGCCGAAGCCGACGCGCTCACGATCGGCGCCCTGGCGCTCGTCGCGGTGGGTGAGGAAGCCGAGGCCGAGCGCCTCGCGCGCGACGCCGTGAGTCTCGGTCGCGAGCTCGGCTCGGTCCGGATCACCGCGATGGCTCGGCTCGCTCTGGCGAGAGCGGCCACCCGGCGGGGAGCCCGCGACGTCGCGACGCGGGCGGTGCGGGCCGCTCGCACGGCGATCCATGATCGGGGATTGCGTGTCATGCACGGCGATCTGGCCGAAGCCGAGGCGATGGCGCTGCTGGATCGTGGCGCATGGGCGCAGGCGGTCGCCGCTGCGGATCGCCTCGGGTCCGCGCTCGCGGACGTGCCGATGGCCCTGTGGGAACCGCTCCCGGCCCTCATCACGGGGCGGGCGTCGCTCGGGGGCGGCGCGCTTGAGCGAGCGGGCGCGGACCTGGAGACCGCGGTCCGGCTGGCACGGCGGGCGGGCGCGTCGGGAACCTTAGAGCTTGCCGAAGCAGCCCAGCGCCAGGCGGCGTTGCTCCGCGGTCGGTCCGTCGGCGACGGGGGAGCCGCCGACCCCACGGGAGAGGCCGCCGCGATCGCCGCGGAGAACGAGGGCATCGCGGCCTGGGTCGCCGGCGATCACGCCGGTGCGATCGCCGCGTTCGAGTTCGCGGTCGACCGGTGGGAGGCGCTCGGCCTCACGGTCTGGCTGGCACGCGCCCTGCGTATGCGAGCGGCGGCGCTTCGGGCGTCGGGCGACCGCGCGCGGGCCGCCGCGGCGGACGGTCGCGCGGATGCGGTGGTTTCGGACATCTCGATGCCGATGCGCGAGCGTGCCACGATCGAGCGCCCGCTCGACGTCGGCTGATCGTTCGGATCAGCAACTGGTCTACCGGCCGGTCAACGAGAAGTGCATGTAGTCCTTCAGCGTGTGCCAGTTGCCGCCCCATTCCCATCCGATCTCTGCGAAGGATCGGACGACGACGTCGCCAGGATGGATCATGCCCGGGCGGTCGCGGGAGCGATCACGGTACGGCTTGGCGGCTGCGCGCAGCACGGAACCGTCCGATCGCAGGTACGGGTTCTGGAGCGGATTGATGTCGACGGCCCAGCCATACGAGTGTTGGGACAGCGACCCTGGATTCCCTGTCGCGGCTCGACAGTTGAACGAGGAGCTGAGATTGCGCGTGCTGTCCCAATCGATCGGTTGCGGCCGTGGCGCCAGGTCGATGCGGTGGATCGGGAATCGTGCTCGGAAGAGTTGTCGAAAGACCGAGAGGACATCGTCGGCCACGCGCTCGTTCAGCACCAGCGGGCCTATCCGAACGTCGCCGCTGAAATCCCAGTAGCTCACCTGTACCAGTCGGAGATCGGCGATCGAGACCGGGCACCCCGGGTGCCAGTTCATACTGAGGATGTGCCTTCGGACGCCGTGGTCGATCGCGTAGACACCGCCTTGGAAGCTCGGCGGTGGAGTCTCGCTTGGGCTAGGTGTCTCCGAGGTTTGCGAGGGTCGGCTCACGATCGTGGCCGACGGAGGGGAGCGATCGGCGCCCTCGGGTGCCGATGTGCACGCGGTCAGGAGCACGAGAAGCAGAGCCGCGGGTATGCCGAGCCGTCGCACATGACAAGCGTGCCACCTCTTTGCCCGCGGTACCATGGTTGACCTGCGCCGGTAGCTCAATGGATAGAGCATCTGACTACGGATGCCTGGCTACGTGTCAGAAGCGTAAGGCAACGGGCAGGCACAGAGCAAGCTCACCCTCTTCTCACGATATCCGAGTCAGGACAACTCCCCGTCGACTAGTGGTCGCAGGACCAAGTTCCCTCTAAGTTGAGATTGCGGAGAGACGAAATCACGAGGTCGGCGTTGAAAGGGAGGCGAACCATGCCAGCGAGGAAGACCGCTCCGAAGAAGGCGAAGGCGAAGAAGGCGACGGCGAAGAAGGCGAAGGCGAAGAAGGCGAAGGCGAAGAACGCGACGGCGAAGAACGCGACGGCGAAGAA
>JBDUBL010000038.1:0-21392 GCA_040004125.1 Actinomycetota bacterium | reverse complement strand
GAGGTCATATCGTCTCCGTCCTGCGGCGGATGCCGTCCGGATACACTCCGTCGCACCCGTATCCCCTGCTCAGAAGGGCCACCCGCGTGAAGGATCGGTATCAGGTCGTCGTGATCGGCGGCGGCATCGTGGGCTGCAGCGTCCTGTACCACCTGGCGCTTCGCGGCTTCACCGAAACGGTCCTGCTCGAGCGCGAGGAGCTCACGGCCGGCTCCACCTGGCACGCGGCTGGTGGCTTCCACGCGATGAACAGCGACACGCGCATCGCCGCCCTCCAGAAGTACACGATCGGCCTGTACCCCCAGGTGGAGGAGGAGAGCGGCCAAAGTGTCGGGTTGCACATGAGCGGCGGCATGGAGCTTGCCGGCACCCCCGAGCGGTGGCGCTGGCTCAAGTCCGAGCTCGCGTGGCTCCGCAGCCAGGACACCGACGCGTACCTCCTCACACCCGAGGAGACCGTCGAGATGGTGCCGATCATCGACCCGGCGGGCGTGCTCGGCGCGTTGTACGACCCCCTGGAAGGCACCCTGGACCCCAACGGCGCCACCCGCGCCTACGCGATCGCCGCCCGCAGGCGCGGTGCCGAGGTTATCGAGCACAACCGCGTGTTGTCGCTGACGCCGCTGCCCAACGGCGAGTGGCGCGTCGAGACCGAGCTCGGCGACATCACCGCCGAGCACATCGTGAACGCCGCAGGCCTGTGGGCGCGCCGCGTCGGAAACATGGTCGGTGTCGACCACCCGCTCGTGCCGATGCCTCACCACTACCTGGTGACCGACGAGATCCCGGCGGTCGCCGCGATCCCCGGCGAGATGGCAGCGGTCACCGATCTCGAAGGCTTCACCTACCTGCAGCGTGAGGGCAACGGTGTGCTGCTCGGGGTCTATGAGCAGAACCCCCGGCACTGGCAGGTCGAGGGCGCCGAGTGGGACTTCGGGCGCACGCTGTTCCCGGAGGAGCTCGAACGGATCATGCCCGAGCTCTCGATCGGGTTCGCCCGCTTCCCGGTGCTGGCCGACACCGGCATCAAGCGCTGGGTCAACGGCGCCTTCACGTTCACGCCCGACGGGAACCCGCTTGTGGGGCCCGTGGACGGCGTCCCCAACTATTGGGCCGCGTGCGGGTGCATGGCCGGGTTCTCCCAGGGGGCGGGCATCGGGCTCGCGATCGCCAACTGGATCGTTGACGGCGACCCTGGCTACGACGTGTTCGGCATGGACGTGGCGCGCTTCGGGCCCTACGCCTCGGAAGACCGCTACCTGCGCGACATGACGAAGCAGTTCTACGCGCGGCGGTTCGTGATGGCCTACCCGAACGAGGAGCTGCCGGCGGGACGGCCGCTGAAGACGACGCCGGTCTACGACGAATTCCTCGCGGCGGGCGCGGAGTGCTCCGTGAACTGGGGGCTCGAGGTGCCGCTGTACTTCGCGCCGAGCTCGGACTTCACAGAGAACGACACGCTGAGCAGGTCCAACGCCGAGCCGATCGTCGGCGAAGAGGTCGGGGCCGTCCGCACCGCCGCGGGCGCCTACGAGATCGCCCAATACGCGCGCTACGAAGTGACAGGCCCCGACGCTGCGACGTGGCTCGATCACCTCCTGGCCGGCATGATCCCCTCGGTGGGCCGTATCCGGCTGGCTCCGATGCTGAACGAGGCCGGACGTCTGATGGGCGACCTCACGGTGGCGCAGTTGAGCCGGGACCGGTTCTGGCTGACGGGCTCCTACTACCTGCAGGACTGGCACCAGCGGTGGTTCCGACAACACCTTCCGAACACCGGCGTCGAGCTGCGCAACCTGACCGAGGACCGGATGGGGTTCTCGATCTCGGGTCCGGCGTCGCGGCGGATCCTCGAGGGTCTCGCACACGAGGACGTGTCCAACGAGGCGTTCGGGTTCCTGACGATCCGCCCGATGGACGTCGGCAGCGCCGAGGCGATCGTCGGGCGGATCTCGCTGACCGGCGAGCTCGGCTACGAGATCGTCGTGGGGACGAACCAGCACCGCACGCTCTGGCACGAGCTGCAGGATGCCGGCGCGGCGCACGGGCTGCGTCCGATCGGTGACCGAGCGGTCGACAGCCTGCGGATCGAGAAGGGGTACGGGATTTGGTCCGCGGAGTTCCGCCAGGACTACACGCCTGGCATGTCGGGTCTCGATCGGTTCGTCGCGTTCGACAAGGGCGAGTTCATCGGGCGGGCGGGCGCCACCCGCGAGCGCGAGAAGGGTGCGACGCGACTCCTCGTGTTGCTGGATGTCGACGCCGACGATACCGACGCGAGCGCGGACGACGGGATCTGGATCGGGCAACGCCGCGTGGGCGAGGTCACCTCGGGCGCCTACGGCCATCACGTCGGCATGAGCCTGGCCCTGGCGTACCTGGACCGCGACGTCGTCGAGGCCAACGAGGAGGTCACGGTGTTCGTGGTGGGGGATGCGCGCACCGGGCGGATCCTGCCCGAGATCCCGTATGACCCGAAGGGTGCGCGGCTGCGCGACCTGGCCTGAGGTTCTACAACGCCGAGGTGCCCCGCGGGCTGCCGAGCCCGGTCGGCGCGTCGTAGCCCGTCTTTGCGTTGCAGAGGTAGTCGCCGCCGCAGAAGCCGTTGGAGCCGCCGACCACGTCGGCGAGGCCGGACCGGTGCCCGTAGATGTAGCCGGCGTTGTCCAGCTGGTCGGCGTTGCCCGCGAGACCGATCATCCCGGCGATCAACGGAGCCGACAGGCTCGTGCCACCCACCTGGATCCAGCCGGCGTATCGTCCGAGGCCAAAGGTGTCATACACCGCGAACCCGGTGTTGGGGTCGGCCACCGCGGACACGTCGGCGACGGTTCGCATCGGGCAATGCTTGTCCAACTGCCATGCCGGCTTGTCGATCCAGGCCGAGCACCCGCTGCCGGAGCCCCACCATGCCGACTCGCGCCAGACACCAAGCTTGGACGTCGTGAGCCGGGTGCCACCGACGGCGATCATCCGATCCCACGAGGCGGGGAACGAGGCGGGCCCGAATCCGTAATCGCCCGAGGACGCCACCTGGGCCACGCCTGGGTGCGTGTAGTAGGTCGCGGCCAGATGGAGGATGCCGTTGAACTCGTCACCGCCGTAGGAGTTCGACACGACGTCGGCGCCCAGACGCACCGCGGTGTTCACCGACTTCCCGATGTTGTTGAACGATGGGGAGTCGGCCTCGACGAGCAGGATGTGGCAGTTTGGGCAGGCGGCCGATACGGCCTGGATATCCAGCGCGATCTCGACGCCCCAGCCAGGGTCGCCGTGTGGTGGGGTCATGCCGCCGCGCTGGTTGACCTTCCGGAAGCACCCGTTCGCGGAGGTACAGGGCGGCAGGCCCCAGGCGGCGCGATATGCGGCCAGATCCGCCTCGGCCTTCGGATTGTCGAACGCATCGACGATCGCGATCGTCTGCCCAACGCCCTGCGTGACATCGAGTTGGTACGCCGACGCGATATCTGCCGGCCCGTACCCCGACGTCGGCAGTCCGATGCCCGTCGCGTCGGCCGTGCGAAGCGTCGAGCCCGCGCGCCACTGGGCGAAACAGCGCACCTGGTGACGCGCGAACGTTTCGCCACACGCGCGGTGCAGCGTCGAGTCTGCCGCCGGAACCGGCGTGGCGACCGAGGCGCCCGTCCATGTGAACACCAGCACGCAGGCGGTCACCACCGACACGATGGCGCTGCAGGCGCCGGCGACACGAGGCCGAGTCACGGGCTCACCAGGAACGCGCTGTCGGTCGTCTGCACGAGCACGCCACCTTTCGCGTCGGTCACGGTGACACGCACGTCGAAGCGTCGCTGATCCATCCACGGCATCGCCTTGAACGACGCGCTCGCGAGGTTCGGACCGACCGTCGTGATCGGCATCTCGTGCCAGGTCGAGGAGCCCGTGCGTCGCCACGCCGCCGCAACCGACGCGATCGGCAGCTCGGCCGCGCCATGGATATGTCCCGTGACGATGTCGAGGGTCGACGTCCCGAACGGGAGCGTCCCCACCGACGTCGCGTGCAGATCGACGTGCGCCGTCAGCACCGGCATCACCGTGCACGTCGAGCCGGTGTAGCAGTAGAAGGAAGACGGCGCCGGCACCCCTTGGCCCGATCGGAACGTGACGTCGGTCTCGGTGGCGGTCGACAGGATCGCTCCGGTCCACCGGCGCGTGACGTTGCTCACGACGCGATAGGTCGCGTTGCCCGTGGGGATGTGGAAACTGTCGCCCAGACTGTCGCGTTCATGGAGCAGCAGCGCCCCGTCGCGGTAGACGTCGAAGGTCGCCACGGGCTTGCCGTTCGGGCTCCCGAAGACCCATGCGTCGTGCGTCGGGTCGTCGTCGTTCAGCGCCAAGGCGAACGTCATCGCATGGGCCGTCGTGCAGGCCAGGCACGACACGAACCGGGCGCCGGGCAAGGGCTCGGGCACCGACAGCACGTAGGGGTTGCGGAACCACTGTTCGACACGCGCCGTTCCCGCTACGAGCTTGGTGACGCCTCCCTCCACGATGCCCGGGTCGGGGGCGAAGTCATTGGCGAGCACGACCCCCTGCATCGAGGATCGCGGGGGCGCGTACACATACTCCGTTCGATCCAGAGGCATCGGCGTTGGCCAGAGAACGGCGGAGGCGAAGAACTCGTGCGGGAGGAAGACGAAGCGGCCGGCTCCCCCGCTTGCGAGGAGCCGGTCCGAGGCGAAGATGTTCCGGACCACCGAGGCTTCCGAGACGGCGGGGAGGTGGCGCGCCTGGTCGGCGGGGATCCCGGGATCGGTGAAGCTCGCGTCGAACAGGTAGCGCCCTCCGGGCGTCGAGGGATCGATCGAGGTCCATCTCGTGTCCAGGTGCATCTTGCCAACGGTCGGTGGGGCCGCGGGCATGAACCGCATCCTCGCTCCGGGGAAACCGATCTCCCAGCCCCAGGAAAGCCCAAAATGCCCGGAGGCGTCATCGATCACCAGATCGGTGGACAGCGCCTGTGCGATCGTGGTCTTGGGTGTCGACACCGACGGAATCGTCGTCGCTTGGCGGCCGTCGATCGTGATCGCCGGTTGGCTCCCGGTGACCGCGATGTCGTTCACCACCATCTCGCGGATGGTGGCGCTGCCGTCGGACGAGAACTCGAGCTCGTCGAACAGCGCCGTGTAGGTACCGAGGGGGACGCTCGCACGCGCTTCCCCGCGGACCATGAAGACGAAGCCGGTGAACTTTTGCCCGTTGTCCATGTTCATGAGCAGGCCGAACGCGAAACGCATGGGCCTGCCGGTGTTCGAGATGCCCTTGATGATGACCGTGGTCTGCGGATACTGCGGTATCACGACCGGCGCGACCGGGAGGTCGAGCGCGATGCCGGTGACCGAACCGAACACGGCGCTGGTCGCCGGCCACCCCGACGCCGAATCGAAGACCGCTTGGTCGGCGAGCGCCGCGCCGAAGACTCGCGCCGATGCGCGCGTCACAAAGCCCGTCGCGCTCCCGGCGCCCGACGACGTGATGGTCACGCCGGGAAGGGACGGCGGGCTGCCCGGTTCGAACGTGATGCGAAGCGGGATCCGTTCCCCGAACCCGGCGGAGGTCAATGCCGTGACATCGAACAGGCCAACATCGAGGTAGCGGCCGAGGTAGGGCTCGGCGGAAGCAGGGATCGCGTAGGTGTCTCCTGCGATCCGGATCGTCTTGAGCTGCGCAGCCGGTCCGTGATCGGCGGCGCGAACGATCTCGGCCGTCGCCGTGCCGTTCGTCGCGGTGCCGAGTACGACGCGCTCACCGGTGATGAGCGTGACGATGCGGCCGACGTGCGACGTCTGCGGCAGCGGGCGCGCGGCGGCGCCCTGCACCCCGAGGCCGGTCGCAAGCATCGCGACGGCCGCGATCGACAGCAGCGCACGGGGAAGCCGAACGTTCACGTCTCAGACCTTATCCCGGCAGTTTCCGTGAAAGCAACCCTTCGCACCCGGGAAACGCGCGACGACCGAACCCGACTACGATTCCCACCTGGACCGCGAAGGGGGGCGCGAGACCGTTGAGCACGACCGTCAAGGAACCCAAGCCGAAGAAGCGCCTGTCCACGAGTCAGCTCGTGGCGTTCGCGTTCGGCCTCATCGTGGTGGTCGCGATCTTCGCGTTCGCGATCCCCCGCTACGCGGACTACGGCGCAGTGTGGGCCTCCATGAAAACCCTGACCCCGCTCGAGTTCTGGTCGCTGCTGGCGGCCACGATCTTCAACCTCTACACCTACTGGTTGGCCAACGAGGCGGGTCTGATCGGTATGGGTCTCGGCCAGTCGGCGGTCGTGACCCAGACGAGCACGTCGGTCGCGAACACCCTGCCGGCGGGCGGCGCCTTCGGCGTCGGGGTCACCGCCGCCATGCTCAACACCTGGGGGTTCACCGCGGGCGAGATCACGCTGTTCATCGGCGTCACCGGCATCTGGAACATCTTCGTCAAGCTCGGTCTGCCGATCGTCGCGCTGGCGCTGCTCGTGATCACGGGGCACTCGAATCCCGGCTTGGTCGCCGGGGCCGTCGTCGGGCTGATCGTGCTCGCGATCGCGGTCACGCTGCTCGTCTTGGTGTTCCGCAGCGAACGGATGGCTCGCAGCATCGGCGTCTTCGTGGGTCGGGTGTTCAACGCGTTCCGCAAGCTCCTGCGCAAGCCCACACACGACGACATGGGCGACAAGGCCGTCACGTTCCGGCGTGAGACGATCATCCTCGCGAACCGACGCTGGTTCATGCTGACCTGGACCACCGTGCTGAGCCAGGTGGCGCTGTTCCTCGTGCTCTTGCTGTCGCTGCGGCACATGGGCGTGGCCGAGTCGGAGCTGCCGACGGTCGAGGTCTTCGCGGTCTACACGTTCAGCAGGTTGCTCTCCGCGATCCCGATCACCCCCGGCGGGGTCGGTATGATCGACCTCGGCTATATCGCGGGATTGACCGCGATCGACAGCGGCGAGAAGGCGGCGATCGTGGCGGCCGTGCTCATCTTCCGGCTCCTGACCTACGGCCTGCAGATCCCGCTCGGCGTGTTCACCTACGTGATCTATCGGCGTCGCAAGCGTTGGATGCGCGACACCCCGCCGCCCGGCTCGATCGCGGCCGAGCTCGAGCAGTCGCGGGTCGCGAGCGCGACGGTCTAGGCGCTCGTTTCGACCAGGCGCTTCAGATTCTCCAGCGACGTCATCGCGTCCTTCGTGATCGCGGGGCGCGCGATCACCTTGATGATCGGCCCGATGCTGCCATCGGTCGTCTTCTCCAACAGCGTGCCGTTGCCCTGCAGGGTAAGACGGAACGAGTTGTCGTACCACTGATCTTTCTTGCCCTCCTGGTGCTGAGCCGAGTGGATCGAGAACACTCGGGAGGGCTCGTAGTCCTTGACCGTGACGTCGGCCGTCACGGCGGCCTTGGAGAAGATCCCCGAGGATCGGTAGACGGCGTCGGCGCCTGGGCCTGCCCCCTGGACCTGCTCCATGTGCATCTTGGCCTTCGGGTTGGCCCACAACGGATGACGTTCGACATGCGAGAGCTCTTCGAAGACCCGCTCGGGCGGCGCTTCGATCGCGATCGAGAACCGGAACATGGCTCCTCCCTTCGGCCCGCGATCTGCGGACACATCCGAACGACGAACAGATGTGGCCGGATCCGACAGATTTCGAGGCAGCGCGTTGTCCCGACACGGCCGTTTGCGAGAAAGTGGACGCATGACTGTGAGCCGCTCCGTCTCCTCCAAAGCCCTCCTCCAAGAGCTCCTGCCGACCGTCGAACGCTCGCTCGATCGCCACGTCGGTGCCGCCACGGAGTGGATGCCGCACGAGTTCGTCCCCTATGAAGAAGGCCGCAACTACCTCGAGGAGCCATGGAAGCCCTCGGACAGCCGGCTCCCCGACGTGGCGCAGATGGCGCTCGAGGTCAACCTGCTGACCGAGGACAACCTGCCCTATTACCACCTCGCCATCTGGAAGGCGTTCGAAGACGACGGCCTCTGGGGCGCGTGGGTCCGGCGCTGGACCGCCGAGGAGGGTCGGCACTCGATCCTGCTGCGCGACTACCTCACGGTCACCCGCGGGGTCGATCCCGAGAAGCTCGAGCAGGGCCGCATGGATATGGTGCTGCGCGGTTGGTACCCCACGTTCGCCGAGACCGGACCGCTCGACGGTGTGATCTTCACCACGATCCAGGAGCTCGCGACCCGGCTGTCGCACCGAAACACCGGCGAGATCACCGACGACGAGTCGGCGCGCCGGGTCTGCGCCCGGGTCGCCACCGACGAGAACCTGCACTATGTCTTCTATCGGGATCTTGCGACGCATGCCATCGCCGTCGACCCGTCCGCAGCGATGCTCGCCATGAAGCGCCAGCTCATCGGGTTCGCGATGCCCGGCGCCGACATGCCCGGGTTCCGAGATAAGGCCAAGGCGATGGCGCGCGCCGGCATCTACAACGTGCGGATCCACCTCGAACAGGTCCTGCGACCGGTGCTCGAGAACCACTGGAAGATCGGGGAGCTCGACGGCCTGTCCGACGAGGCGAAGCAGGCTCGTGAGGACGTCTACGCGCACCTGGCCCGGCTGGAGCGCATCGCGTCCAAGCTGGGCGAGCCGCTCGGCCCGGTCACGGGCGATCTGACCGACGACCCGATCGACGCCCCCTAGCCGGGGAACGGCTCCTGGCGTGGCGACGGCGCCGATCGAGATCGAGGTGGACGGGTTCGACGTCCGGGTTACCAACCCCGACAAGGTCTTCTTTCCTGATGCCGCGGGCGGGCCGATCACGAAGATCCAGCTCGTCCGGTACTGGATCGACGTGGCCGATGGCGCGCTCGCGGGCTGCCGGGACCGTCCCACCTATCTGCACCGGTTCCCGGACGGACTGTTCGACACCGGGTTCTATCAGAAGCGGCTGCCCAAAGGCGCGCCGCCGTGGATCCGCACGTCGCGCATCACGTTTCCCAGCGGGCGCACGGCCGACGCGCCGGTGATGATCGACGCAGCGCACCTGGCATGGATGGGAACGCTTGGCTGTCTCGAGGTGAACCCGTGGCCTGTGCGCTCGGATGACGTCGAACACCCGGATGAGCTGCGGATCGACCTCGACCCCGTGCCCGACGTCGACTTCGCGTGGGTACGCGACGTCGCCTTGTGCGCGCGCGACGTCTTGGCCGAGCACGATCTGATCGGGTACCCCAAGACCAGCGGCAAGCGCGGCATCCACGTCAACGTGCGCATCGAACCGCGCTGGTCCTTCACCGAGGTGCGACGCGCAGCGCTCGCCCTCGCTCGCGAGATCGAGCGGCGGCTGCCGGAGCGTGCGACGAGCGCCTGGTGGAAGGAGGAGCGTCACGGCGTCTTCCTGGACTACAACCAGAACGCGCGGGATCGAACGGTGGCCAGCGCCTACAGCGTGCGGCCGATGCCCGACGCGCGCGTGTCGACGCCGCTCGCCTGGGACGAGGTCGCCACCGTCGATCCATCCGTCTTCACCCTGCGCACGGTGCCCGAACGCCTGCGCACGATCGGCGACCCTGGGGCCGGCATCGACGAGCGCGCGGGTGTGCTCGACGGGCTGCTCGATCTCGCAGCGCGCGACGAGGCGGGCGGGCTCGGCGACGCGCCGTGGCCTCCGCATTTCCCAAAGTCGGAAGGAGAACCCACGCGGGTGAGCCCGTCGCGCAAGAAGCGTCAGCCCCAGGACGGTGGCGAGGCGCCGACCTGATCGAACGTGCATGACGCCGGCGTACGATCGTCGCGCCAGCGCACGAAGGTCGCCGCGTGCCGGAAGCGTCCGTGCTGGACCCGATCGAACGACACCTCGCAGACAAGCACGGGGTCAAGCGGCACCCACGCCGCCTCGCGACCCGCCGACCACCGGCTCTGCCCACCGGGCGAACGCGCGTCCTCACCGAACCCGCCTCCGCCCTCGAGCGGACCGAGTGCCTCCAGGATCGCTCGACGCTCGGCCACGCGGAAAGACGACGTGTGCCCGACGTAGTGCAGCCTGCCCTCGGCGTCGTGGAGTCCGAGTAACAACGAGCCGACGCCGTCGCCGTCCTTGGCCAGGCGATACCCGCCGACGACGCAGTCCGCGGTCGATCGGTGCTTGACCTTGACCCACCCGCGCACGCCCGGCTGGTAGGTCTGGTCGGTCCGCTTGGCCACGATGCCGTCCTGGCCCAGCCCCGCCTCATCGTCGAACCACCGCTTGGCGACCTCGAACACGTCGGTCCACGGCGTGACCCGCAGGTCGGGTCCCGCCGGCAACCCGCCAAGCCGCTCGGGCGTAGGCTCGGCGCCGATCCGCTCCGCGACCGCCTGCAGACGATCGCGGCGCTCCGCGAGCGGGCGTCGTCGCAGGTCGTCGTCGCCCTCGGCCAGCAGGTCGAACAGGATCAAGGTCGCCGGGATCTCGGCAGCGAGCTTCTGGACGCGCGAGGCCGCGGGGTGCAGACGCAGCTGGAGCTCATCGAACGAGAGCCCGGCGGGACGCACCATCACGAGCTCGCCGTCGGCCACCAGCGAGCCGGTCCTTCGACCTTCGAGCATCGACACGACCTCGGGGAAGTAACGGCTCATCGGGCGATCGTCGCGGCTTTCGAGCGTCACCCCATCATCGCCCACCGTTACGATCGTGCGGAAGCCGTCCCACTTCGGCTCGTACGTCCAGCCCTCGCCCCGCGGGATCTCGGGCTGCAGCTTCGCGAGCATCGGACCGATACCGCGCGGGCTCATGCCGCCTCCCGCGTCCGCAGAGCTGCGGCCCAGGCGACCACGTCGGTCGCCGGCCGGTAGTTGAGGATCCGCTCGCGAGGGATACCGGCCAGCGAGGCTGTCGCCATCGCGATCGGCAGGTGCCCGAGCTCCGGCGCGTCGTGCGCGTCGCTGCCCATCGAGAACCACCGCACGCCCTCGGCCATCGCGATCGTCGCGAGCTCGACGGGGAGGTCCTGGCGCCTGGGCGTCGCGTCCAGCTCGATGGCCTTGCCCAGGCGCGCGGCCTCGGCGAAGACCCGCGGCCAGTCGGCGATCAGGCCCTGCCGGCGCCCGAACATGCGCGTGGTCGGGTGTGCGAGCACGTGCACATGCGGGTTCGCAAGCGCCGCGAGGTAGCGCTCGGTCGCATCCTGGGGGTCGCGGAGCTTGGTGTGGAACGCGCCGAGCACGAGGTCGAGCCGCTCGAGCACCTCGGGCTCCATGTCGCCGGACCCGTCGGAGAACACGTCCATCTCGATCGACCGCAGGAGACGGAAGGACGAGCCCGCCGCCGCCTCGGCCTCGTTGCGCCCCTCGATCCGCCGCGCCTGCACTTCGATCTCCTCGGGCGTCATCCCGTTGGCGATCTTCAGGCTGGTGGAGTGATCGGTGCACCCGATATAGACGCGTCCCGCTTGCTTGGCCGCATCGGCCATCTGCTCGAGCGGCAAGGCGCCGTCGCTGTCGGTGCTGTGCACCTGCAGGTCGCCGTGTGGTGTCGAGGTCCAGGCCGGATCCTCGGCCAGGATGGACCGGACGTGCGCCGTGGTGAGGAAGCCCCGGCGGCTCGCATCGGGCTCGGGCACGGCCGGGTCTTCGTCGAACCATCGCTCGAGCAGATCGGCCACCCAGGGACCGACCGAACGGAGCTCGGTCAGGGATCTGCCGTCGGCCGTAAGGCGGGCGGCTTCGTCCTCCCAGGTCCACGCGGCCTTCGCGGCACGCTCAAGCGCCCGACGCCGATGGCCCTCTTCCTGCGAGGCCGCGCGCAGCAGGAGCTCGCTGATCGCATCGTTGCCCAGCATGTCCACGCTCATGGTCAGGCGTCGAGCTGTCTGCCGATCTCCCACCCGTGACCGAACGGGTCGATGATCCTGCCGGTACGCCAACCATGGTCTTCGGTCACCGGCGCGACCACGGTTGCCCCCGCCGCCACCGCGCGGTCGAACAGGGCGTCGGGGTCCGCGACCGATAGGATCAGACGGATCGATCCGCGCTCCTCGGGCAGCGCATCGACGTCGTCTTGCACCCAGAACGCCGCGGTGCCGACCCTGAGCTCCGCGACGGCCAGCGCCTCGTCGCCCTCGAGCCGATAGGACTCGACCGCACCGAAGGCGGCCGCATAGAAGTCGACCGCCCGCTGGGCGTCGCCGACCGACAACCATGGAGCCAGCGCCGCCTCGACCTCCGTCAACCGACCCTCCTCGCCTCCGCGTTGGGCCTCAGCCTGCTGCCGCGCCGAAGGTGATGTCAACCGAGACCGATGCTCCCTTCCGGCGGATGAGGCGAGGCGGCTAGGATGGAGGCCCGACGTTTCGATATTCCCCGCACGGGAAGGGACACCGCAACATGACTCGATGGGTTCGGATACTGGTCGCGCTGTGTGCCGCGGCGATGACTTCGATCGGATTCGTCGTGTCCACCGAGGCGACCCCATCGGCGACGTTAACGCGCTCTCCCTACCTGACCGACCTCGTCGCGGCACACGTCACGGTGAACTGGGCGACCACCACCGCGGTCGCAGGCAGCCACGTGACGTATGGACGGGTCGGCAAGGAACCGTGCCGCGCCCACCGCGTGAACGCGACCAGCACACCGATCTCGGTGGGTGCCGTCTCCGAGTTCCAGTGGAAAGCCCAGCTCACCGCCCTCGCGAAGAACACCTCCTACTGCTACCGGGTCTTTGGGGATTCCACCGATCTCCTGGGTCCGGGGCCGGCGCAGACCTTCCGCTCGCAGATCCCCGCGCGATCGAGCGCGGCCTTCTCGTTCGCGGTCCTCGGTGACTGGGGGTACGTCGGTTCGACAGGCGAGAACCTCGATCAGGAAAACCTGGTGTCCCAGATCGCCTCGAGCGGCGCGCGCTTCGCCGTCACCACCGGCGACACCGCGTATCCCGACGGGTCGCAGCTGAACTACGGCGATCTGCAGCAGACCGGCGCGAACACCAGCACCGTCTTCGGCCCGTCCATGTGGACCGTGGCAGGGGGCTCGATCCCGTTGTTCAACGCCCAGGGCAACCATGGCCTTCGGGCGGACGCCCTGACGAACTGGCCACAGGACAAGGCCGTGGCTTCGTCCTCGGGCCGATATCGGATGGAGACCTTCTGCTGCTTGAACGGGACTTCGTCGGCGAGCTACCCCAGCGGCTGGTACGCGTTCAACGCCGGCCCCGCCCGCTTCTACGTCTTGGATGCCGCCTGGGACAACGCCAACGTCGGGACATCCAGCATGTACGGCAACGACCACGACTATCACTGGGACGTCGACAGCGCCGAGTACCAGTGGTTGCAGCACGACCTGGAGACACACCCGAAGACACTGTCGTTCGCGTTCTTCCACTTCCCCCTGTACACGGACAACGCCACCGAGCGAAGCGATCCGTGGCTCCAGGGTGACGACAACCTGGAAGGCCTTCTCGCCCAACACGGTGTCGACGTCGTGTTCAACGGACATGCGCACATCTACGAGCGCAACGCGCCGTCGGCATCCGGCATGCCCGTGAGCTACGTGACCGGCGGCGGGGGCGCCAGGGTCGAGCCCGTCAGCGCGTGCACGCCGATCGATCAGTACGCGATCGGCTGGGACTACAGCGCGAGCACGCACGGCAGCAGATGCGGCGCGGCCGCCCTGCCAACGACGATCGATCAGGTCTACCACTTCCTCCTGGTCACGGTTGACGGCGCACAGGTGACCGTCACACCGACCGACGAGCTGGGCCGAGCGTTCGACAGCAAGACATATGACTTCTCCGGCTGAGGGTCGCGGCTACCGGCCCCATGTCACGGGTCGAACGCCGCGACGAGCGCGCGGGGCGCCTGACATCGCCACCCGTCGGTGAGCACCTCCGCGAGCTCATCGACCTCGATCGCAGCCAGCCCGATGAGAACGGCGGGGAACCCGTTGTAGTGCGGTTCGGTGAAGAACGCCGCCGGGTCGGCCGCGATCAGCATCTGTTTCTCCGCTTCGTTCGTCACACGCACGGCGATCACGCCCGATTTGGGCACACGCGGTTTCTTGGGCTCGAGCCGTTCCATCCAGACCCAGGCGAAGCCCTTGTCCTTCGTGCCGTTTCGCACCGAGAAGGCGAAATGATCCTCGTCCTCGCGGGTCTCGGGCAGCGACAGCGCGATGCGCCGTACATCCCTTTGATCAGCCACGGAGTATGGGGGTTACGCGGCGGCGGACCCCGACTCGACCTTCGCCTTGAGCATGTCCAGGCCCTTTTGCACCGCGCCGTTGACGAAGAGCGCGAAGATGGCCGAACGCGCGGCCTTCTTCACGCCGGACAGCGGCGGACCGGTCATGGTCTTGGTGACGGTGGTCTGGGACCCGGAGGAGGCAAGCTCGTACCGATTGGTCCATTCCTCCTTGTCGTCGTGCGAGACGACCTCGAAGGTCTTCATCGGCTCGTTGACCTTGACCGTCCCCTCCATCGAATGTTCTTTATCTTGCGGCAGCCAGCCCGTCGAGCGGAACGTGCTGCCGACGGCGTTGGCTTCACCGGAGAGCCACTCCACCTTGTAGGGCTTCGGCGACCACTCGCCCTGGCGCCCGAGATCGCCGACCAGGGGCCAGACCTGTTCGGGCGTCGCGTTGATCGTGACGTGGTACGTGGGCGGCTTGTCGGTCATGCGATGTCTCCCTCTCGCCTGCGGTCGATGATGTGGAACGAACCTACGCTCAAGGGACGTGGCCGGTCAACGCGGCGGCGCGGGTCGTCGAAGGCTCATATTGGGGGACAGGCGCGGCGTCGTGTGTGTCAACAGGGGCCCGGCTTTGGTGGGGTCGCGAAGGCGCCGGCCTCCGAGAGAGGAGACCGGCACCGGACGCGCCTTCGGCTGCGTCGAAGACCTATGCTTCGCAGCTGACCTTGACGACCGCGCTCTCGCAGCGATCGTAGCCTTGGCCCCCCCGCGCCGTGTCGGGACCGCGTCCACCCAGCAACGTGTCGTCCCCACTTCCGCCGTTCAAGAGGTCGTTGCCCATGCCACCTCGGAGCACATCTCTGCCACCGAGGCCCGCCAAGGTGTCGTTGCCTCCGAGGCCGCAGATGACGTCTCCGGCCGACGAGCCGTTCAGCGTGTCGCCGTCGGGTGTGCCGGTGATCGTGCACATCGTGCCGGTCACGAGGCCCTCGATCACATTGCGTCCGAAGAAGCAGCCGTTCAGGCATGTGTCCGCCGACGTGATCGCGACATCACTGTTGAGGTCCACGAGCCCGTTGAGTGACGGATCGACGGTCCCGGCGAAGCCGCATCCTGGGTCGGATCCGAGGACGTCCGCCCCGTCGGTTGCGTCTCCAAGCCCGACGTCGGTCGCTGCTCCGATGAGCCCGAAGTGACAGTCGTTGCTGTCGATCGTGGCATTGCCGTTCGCGTCGACACGCCCGTTGATCGTCGACCAGGCGAAGTCGGAGTAGAAGATGCTCGGGTTGTCGGGCTGCGCGACGTTGAAGATCGCCGGAAGCCGGTGGCCGTCGGCGATAGCGACGCCATCGGCCGTCGCGAACGCGCCGTCCACGACGCCGATCGTGACACCGTCGAGCGTGCCGTCATAGCCGACCAGGGTGCAGTCGTCGGCAGTGGTGATCGCGCCGTCGCCGGCCGTACCGTCGTTGGCCGTGGACCATGCGTCGCAGTCCAGCGCGCCGTCGATGATGCTGGTGTCGCCGTAGAAGGCGTTCGAATCGTCGGCGCCGTCCACAACGCCGTTCCCGTTCAGATCGGCCAGCGTTCCGTAGACGGTCGGGGCAAAGGCCACCGTAGACGGGCTGGCGGCCGCCGGGGTGGCCACGAGACTTGCAGCGGCGACCAGAGCCATACCAAACAGGGTCGCGATGCCGGATCGGATCGAGATGAATCTGTTCTGAACCATGACCTCACTCCTCGATAGATGTCAGCGTTGGTTACGGCTCAGGGGCGGCGCCCGCAACGGCGGCCCTCCCTTCCTTCCGCCATCGTTCGATCTTCCACAGTTCTGCTCGCAAGCACTACCACATGGAGTCACCCGAGCGCCAGGGACAGGCTACGGGGCTTGCCACGTCATCGGCTTCGCGGCGGCCGCGGCGACGACCGTGACGTCGTGTGAGCTGAGCACGGCTGGCAGGCCACGGAGCCAGTCCTTCACGCCGCGAGGGGGACCGATGAAAACGCCGGTCGGCGGTTCCTTGATCGTCCACCCGTCGGCCAGGATCGCGAGTACCGGGCGGACATCCACCGGTCGGTCAAGCTCGTCGGAGAGCAGGCGCGCGGCGCGCTTGGCCTCGTGCAACGATGTGCGAACGAAGTCCGTCGCATGACCGTTGACGCGGACGCCGCTCGCACCGATCCAGACATTGCCTTTCAGATGCTTCGCGTTGACGGTGAACACGCCAGCGGGGCCGACGATCACGTGGTCGATGTTCGCGCCGCGCTCCCCCACCGGGATGTCGTTGAACAGGTGCCAGCCGTCCGGAAGACGGCCAAGCCACCAAGCTGTCTGCCGCTCGTGGTTGTGCACGCCCATGAGGCGCGCGATGCTCACGCGTAGGGGTGATGCACGCCGCAGCTCACGGGTGTCGTTGGGATTCGCATCCACACAGCAGTGTTCGGCACAGATCACGCCCGACTGAGCCGAGTCCTCTCCCGGATCTACGTCCCCACCGTGACGACGCCTGCCGCGCCGCTCACGTGCAGGGTCTCCCGCCGGAGCGGTTCACCGTTGATGGTCGCGCCCGAGGTCGAAGGCTTGACCGTCAAGGTCTGCAGGCCCGAGGCCACGACCACATGGATCAGCCCCGGCTCGGGGTAGCGCGTTGGCTTGAGACCGCCGTAGTAGAACGCCAGGATCCGGTCGGCCGACCAGCCACGTTTCGCCTTGCCGTAGGCACCCCACTGCACCATGCCGACACCGTGACCCCACCCTCGCCCGACCACCGTCGCGCCGTGTGGTCCGGAGGCGACGTCGTACCAATCCGACGGGATCGTCGTGGGCAGCCCACCGGTCGGGTAGCGCGCGGGCATCAGACACGACGCCCATGCGTTGACCGCGTCGCGGAACGCCCCGACGTCGATCGACCTCGAGGTTCCGGCGCCGGCAACCCGCACGTTGGACCCCGTGCGCCGGACCGACGAGATCCGCGCTCCGTCGGGCCAGAGCCCGCCCGCGCGAAGAAACGTCGCGAGGTCGGTAAACGGCAGCGCCACGTTCCAATGCGAGGTGATCGAGGCACCGTCGTCACGCTCGACGACGGGGCGCAGGTACGGCAGCGGACTGCTGCCGAACACCAGGTCGTTGCCATAGGTGTGGCCGTTGGAGGTGGAGAAATAGACGGTGTCCGCGGGCCGGCCCCCGTAGAGGAGCACCTGACCCTGTGTGCGCTGCACCGCCGCGTCCCAACGCCGGATGCCGGGCGTCGGTGGCACCGGGATGCCGCCGTAGACCTGGCAATCGCTCGTGGAACAGATCGGTGTCTGCAGCGCCTCCCCTTGCTGGCCCGTCCACCCGATGTGGGCCAGCGCGTAGCTGCGTGCCGCGATCACTTGCGCTTCGAGCGCCGCTGCCGGCCACGACGGCGGCACCTCGGCGATTCCCTCCAGATAGCGTTCGAACGGCAGCGTCATCATGATTGACATGGTGCCGTCGGCGTCGCTGCGAACCGACAGCGTGCCCGGGTATCGCGCCTGCAGCGTCCCTCGATGCGCGTGCTTGCACTTCGACGCGGTCTTCGGATACGCGGCGCGTACCAGGAACGACCCGTCCTGCGCCGGTTGCAAGGTCGCACGGCTCCCCGAGAACAGCGGGGATCCTGCGCTCGAGGTCCCGATCGCGGCGGACGTCCCTGTCGGAGGACTCTCGTTGGGCGTCGGCACCGCGCCCGACTCACTCGCCGACGTGCATGCGGCGGCCATCAACAGGACCACGCTCACGATGAACAGGCGCCGACCGAACACCTCCCTACCGTGAACCAGCCGCAGTCTTGTGGCAACCGCCGCCCTTCGGCTAGGCCCGACCGCGCAGGAAGAAGGTCTCGGTCTCACCCTTGCCCTTCAGGGCGATCGTGCCTCGCGGCTCCACCGCGAACCCGTCGCCCAGGGCGCTCGCGACCGGCGAGGAGATCTGGATGTGGTCGGGCAGCGACGACGACTCCAGCCGGCTCGCCATGTTGACCGTGTCGCCCCACACGTCGTAGGCGAACTTCCAGGCGCCGATCACACCGGCGACGCCGGGACCCGTGTGCACGCCGATGCGGATCCGCCAGCCTCGACCCGTCGCGTCGTTGACCCGGCCCAGCGCCTGCATCATCTCCAGCGCCATGTCGGCCGCCGCGGCGGCGTGATCGTCCCGCGTGCCGGGCAGCCCGCCAACCGCCATGTACGCGTCCCCGATCGTCTTGATCTTCTCCATGCCGCTGTCCGCGCACAAGGCGTCGAACTCGGAGAACAACTGGTTCAACTCCGTGACCAAGACTTTGGGCGACAGCTGCGAGGAGATCTCCGTGAACCCGACCAGATCGCTCATCAACACGGACACGTGCTCGTAGCGGTCGGCGATCAGCGTCTCGCCGGCCTCCAGGCGGTCGACGATCTGGCGCGGCAGGATGTTCAACAACAACTCGGTCGATCGGGTTCGCTCTTCGTCGAGCTCGTGCATCAGGCCGGACATGAGCTTCGCGTTCACATCGCGGATCTCTTCGAGCTGCGCCATGTTGGTCTGCAGGCGGTCGAGCTTGCGTGTGAGCGTGCGGTTCTGTTTCTCGAGGTCGGCGCCGGAGCCGGGTTCCGACACGATCGCTAGCTCGAGCCCAGGAGCAGGGCCACCATCGTTTCGTTGTGGTAGCGGGTCTCGCCGCCCTCGTCCAGTGGGGCGATCTCGCCGAAGGAGTAGAAGCCGCACACGGGCATGCCACCGCCGAGCATCTCCTGCAGGATGTCGTACTCGGTGCCCGTACGGGTTCCCAACAGGTACTTTCGGATCGCACACGAGAAGATCAGCGCGGCCTCGGGCTCGTGTCCGTCGGGGAACTGATCGATCGCCTGCGTCAGCGCGGAGCGGGCGCCATCGAAGATCTCCTCGGTGGCGGCGGTCGTCAGCTGCACCTCCGTGCCTTGCTGCACGTCGCCGCTGACGGTGACCGTCCCGGTCTCCGGGTCGTGGTGTACGGGCGCGCGCAGGTAGAAGCGCTCCGAGCCCTCGGCGAACACGGCCAGCGGCGTGGCGAAGGCGGGCTCGAACCCCTCCCCGAGGTACCGCTCATAGAAGGAGAGGGCGGGTTTGCCGTCGATCTCCTGCACGGCGCTGCCCTCCGCACGCGTCACACGCCCCTTCGGCCCGATCGGGCGCCAGCCGGCGTCCGTACCGAACGAATAGGTAAGCGGTCCCGAGAACAGCAGGACCGGAAGCGCATCGCTGACCGACCGATCGCCGTAGAACTGCCAGCTCTCGCGGGTGGGGTGACGGTTGGATCGGGGCGCCGCGCCGCCCCCGATCACCGGAACGTCCGGGCCAAGCTCGTCGCGCAGCGCGTCGAGCAGCGCCCGCATATCGCCACCGGCCGACGGCGTGGTGATGCAGAGCTTGGGCTCTTGCCCGGACTTGGCCCGGGCCTGCTCGATCGCCGCGTGCGCGGCCGCGGGCACATCGTCCCAAAGGTCGGTGGCCAGCCCACCCGTGATGTCGACGTCATCGGAGGCGAACAGCGCCAGCGTGACGGAGTCCTCCTGGAAGCCCATCTCCGAGGACATCTGCGCCGCCGAGGTGGAGCCGATCAGCTCGATCCCAGGTAGGGCCTCCCGCAGGCGGCCCAGGACCGCCCCGTGATCGGTCTCCCAGGCGGAGAAGAGCAGCCCGGCCTTCGGGGCGACGCCGCCGAGGGACTCCAGACACTGATCGACGATGATGCGCGCCGCAAGGTCGGCATCGATGTCATCGCTGTGACCCACCGCCATCCGGAGCATGCAGGCAGTATGGCCGTCACGGGGACATACCGGCACGGCGTAGTTGCCTTAACGCGCGGTCTGGCGCACCATGTCTGGCACGAGAGGAAGGAGGTGGTCCAGCTTGCATAGACAGCACGAGACCCTCGAGGTGACTGGCTGCTGAGCCATCCCTCGGGCCGAGGCCTCCGCCTCGCCCGCTAGCCGGGTGACCGGCAGAATCCAACCAGATCACCGACCTGCGAGTTCCGGCCTGGTCTACCGGACGGCCCTCATCAGAGGCCCGAAGTACTCGGGAGGTGCCGAATGAGCCGGGCCTTCGGGTCCGGCTCGTTCGCGTCGCCGCATCGTGGCAGACTGCCCTGGTGACCGACGAGGAGCTTCTGGCCCAAGCCGAGCAGGCGCTGACCGAGATCAAGGTCAGCCAGGGGTTGTCCGAGCCGCACGCCTCGGTGTTGGCCGCGTTGCGCATCCGACTGACGGGCAGCGATGCGAAGTCGCTCGAAGAGATGCTCGCGGCAGCAGGCGACGAGAGACCCGACAGGCTCGCGGAGAGGCTGTCCGAGGCCGAACGCACGCCGAAGCCATCACTGGACGACCTGTTCGCGAAGGGTTCAGAACCGAAGCCCGACTGGCCATCGTGATCTGCTGGGTTCATGGAGCTGCGATGGAGCACGTACGGGGCGGCGGACAACAAGTTCGCGGTGCGGAAGTCCCTACCGCCAGGTATGTACTCCATCCTGAGCTACGAGCGTCCCTGTGAGGGCGCGTGCCCCGAGCCCGGCCATGTCGGCGCTCTCGACCCGCCGACGAGTCGATGTGAGCGCGTGTTGACCATCGAGTCGAGCGAGACGTATCACCTTGCGGTCATGGCGGGTCCGGGAGTCAAAGAATGCCCTACGTACTGAGCCACAGCTAGCGAGCGTTGCATGCCCCAGCCCGAAACTCCACCTTGTGGCGGTGGACGCGCAGCCGAGCCCGCGCTGTCACGAGACTCGCTGTTCGGGGCATGATGAGGTGATGGGAACTCCTAGGATCGCTCCGGGCATCTCAATGGTGATGAGGATGATCCTTCTCGCCGCTACGGGCGCCGTCGTGCTCGCTACATCGTGCACGGGCACCAAGGAGGAAGCTCCCTCCCCCGCCTCGCCGGCCGAAAGCAGCTTGTCACCCGTCCCGACCAAGGGAACCCCATCAGCGGGTCCGATCCAGTTCGTTCTGGCCGATACGTACTCAGTTGGCGATACCGCACACGTGCAGATCGAGAACGTTGGTGATCGGTCGTTTCGGTACCGGTTATCCGTATCGGCGCGCGACCAGTATGCGGCCTGCCCGTTGCACTACTCCGACGGCGACGGCCGGGAGTTCATCATCCCGCCGGGGACGCATTGCGACATCGTCACGTACGGGACCATCAAGCCGGGAGAGACCAAGCCGCTCTTCAACTGGAAGCTAGACGAGTGTGTGAAGGATGCGTGGGGCTGTGTGCGCAGCAAGCCGCTCTCGCCAGG
>JBDUBL010000037.1:0-21622 GCA_040004125.1 Actinomycetota bacterium | reverse complement strand
GGCCGGTGTGCCTCCAGCACACCGGCCGGCCCCACCAGGCGGAACGACGGCTCAGCCCCGGTGAGGTCGTCGAAACGGGCCTCGATCACGCTCGTCACGATACGTGGCCCGACTCGGTGCAGGTGCGCGGTAGCCTGGTCGCCATGCCATCCGTGCTGCTCGCGATGTCCGGCGGGGTCGATTCCTCGGTCGCCGCATGTCTGCTTACCGAGCAGGGCTACGACGTCATGGGTTCGCACATGTCGTTGGTCCACCTCGACGGGGTCGAGCACGGGTGCTGCGGTCCTGCGGCGCGTGCCGACGCAGCATCGGTGGCGGCGATCGCCGGGGTCCCGTTCGAGATCTGCGACATGACCCAGGACTTCGATGCGACCGTGATCGAGGACTTCGTGTCCGAACACGCGGCGGGCCGCACGCCGAACCCGTGCGCGCGATGCAACGGCGAGATCAAGTTCGGCGCGTTCCTGCGGCGCGCCGACGAGCTCGGGATCGACCTGGTCGCGACGGGCCACTACGTGCGGACCGTCCGCGACGACCGGCAGGGATGGCATCTGCTCCGTGGCGCCGACCTCGGCAAGGACCAGACCTACATGTTGCACATGCTCGGGCAGGCGCAGCTCGCCCGATCGGTGTTCCCGATCGGCGGGCTTGCGAAGTCCGAAACGCGAGCGCTGGCGCACCGGTTCGGTCTGCCGGTGGCGACCAAGCCCGATTCCCAGGAGCTCTGCTTCGCCCCCAGCGGCGATGCCGGCGGCTTCGTGCGATCGCAGGCGCCGGAGCTGGTTCACGCCGGCGGTGAGGTCATCGACCAGCAGGGACGCGTGCTCGGCGAGCACGACGGGACGTTCGCCTTCACGGTCGGCCAGCGCCGGGGTCTCGGCGTGGCCGCGGGGGCGCCGGTGTACGTCCTGGAAGTCGACGCGCCGCTGAACCGGATCGTGGTCGGCCCCGGTGAGTTGCTGACCAAACGCGGGCTCATCGCCGATCGAGCGTCGTGGGTCGCGGGGCAGCCGCCGGCCGACGGTCCCTTCGAGGCCCAGGTACAGGTCCGCTATCGCGGCGACCCCGTCGACGCCGTGATCACCCCGGCGTCCGGTGACGGGTTCGCGGTCGCGTTCCGCCGTCCGCAGCGCTCGATCGCCCCGGGACAAAGCGTCGTGGTGTACCGCGGCGAGGAGCTGCTCGGCGGCGGCCGCATTGTGACCGCGAAGCGTTGAGGCCGACCACGACCGCTTCCCCCGCTACGATGCCTTTGTGAAGCTACTGCGGCGCCGTGTGCGGGCCTTCGATATCCAGGTGCAGGATCTGACCCTGCACATCAGTGCGCCCGAGGACTTCGCCGAGGAGTCCCGGGCCTCGGCACTGTCCTTCTGGGAGCAGCTGCAGTCCTACGGCGCGCGCGACCCTGAGTTCCGCACATCGAAGCGCGCGCTCACGCGCGTGGCATCCGACGCGCCGCCGATCGTCAAGGAGGTGGTCTCGGCCGCGACGGCGGCCGGGGTCGGGCCGATGTTCTGCTTCCGCGGCGCCGTGGTCGACGCCGTCGGTCGATTTCTTTCCGAGCAGATGGGCGAGGTCACGGTCGCCTGCGACGGCGACTACTTCATCAAGGCCAAGAAGCGGAGGAAGGTGGCGGTGAAGCGGCACGGCGGCGAGCCGATCACGATCGTGCTGGACCCGTCGGCCAAGGGCGTGGGTTTGTCGACGACCCTCGCGCGCGGTCGCGGGGGAACCGGCCCCGATGGGCTCGCTGTGGTGGCGCGCAGCTGCATGCTGGCCGACGCCGCCGCTGCCGGCGTGCAGGCGTGCCTGCCGAAGCCCGACGGGTTCGGCATGGCGCTGCACTACCTGCAGCGGGTCCCCGGCGTGACGGGGGGTGTCATCGTGATCGGCGAGCGGATCGGCGTGGCCGGTGGGGTGGAGATCGCGGGATGACCGGCGACGAGCGCGCCCGCGCCGAGGCGAAGGGGCGCGTTGAGGAGCTGCGGGAGCAGATCAACCATCACGCCTACCGCTACCACGTGCTGGATGACCCCGAGGTCAGCGACGCCGACTACGACGAGCTGATCGGCCTGCTCCGACGGCTCGAAGACGCGTTCCCGGAGCTGATCATGCCCGACTCGCCGACGCAGCGCGTCGGCGCGCTGCCCACCGAGCTGTTCGCGCCGGTGCAGCACCGGGCGCCGATGCTGTCGCTCGACAACGCCTTCTCGTTCGAGGAGCTCGGCGCGTGGGCGCAACGGGTCACGAAGGGTTTGGGTGGCGAGGCCCCCGCGTTCGCCTGCGAGCTGAAGATCGACGGCGTCGCCTGCGCCCTCACGTATGAGCGGGGCGTGCTCGTGCGCGCGGCGACCCGGGGCGACGGCCGTACCGGGGAGGACATCACGGCCAACGTGCGCACGGTGGTCGGCGTGCCCGGTCGCCTCGCGCTGCAGGACCCGCCCTCGATCGTCGAGATCCGTGGCGAGATGTACCTGCCCGTCAAGGCCTTCGCAGCCCTGAACGACGGTTTGCTCGCGGCCGGCACGAAGGCATTCGCGAACCCCCGGAATGCCGCCGCCGGGTCGCTTCGGCAGAAAGACGCTGCGGTGACGGCCGCACGGCCGTTGCGGCTGTGGGTGCACTCGTTCGGCGCGGCCGCGGGCGTGAGCTTCGATTCACACCTCGCGTTCCTCGACTGGGCGGCCGCGGCCGGGCTGCCGGTGGCCCCCACCACCGAGCGCAAGCTCTCGATCGCCGAGGTGCAGACGTTCCTCCGCCGCTGGGAGGAGCATCGCCACTCCGTGGACTGGGAGATCGACGGGGCCGTGATCAAGGTGGATCGCATCGATCTGCAGCAGGAGCTGGGCGCCACGTCGCACGCGCCGCGGTGGGCCATCGCGTTCAAGTTCCCGCCGGAGGAACGCACTACCCGACTGCAGGCGATCGACGTGCACACCGGACGCACCGGCAAGGTCACGCCGTTCGCCGTGCTGGAGCCCGTGTTCGTCGGCGGCGTCACCGTGACCTATGCCACGCTGCACAACGAGGACGAGGTCCGGCGCAAGGATGTGCGGGTGGGTGATTCCGTGATCGTGCGTCGTGCCGGGGACGTGATCCCCGAGATCGTCGGTCCGGTCCTTGCGAAGCGCTCCAAGGGCGCGCGCAGGTGGAAGATGCCCGCCGCCTGCAACGCCTGCGGCACGCCCCTGGTTCGCGCCGAGGGCGAGGCCGACTATCGCTGCCCTAACAAGCGAGGCTGCCCTTCCCAAGGCCTCGAGTGGCTGTTCCACTTCGCAGGGCGCGGGGCGATGGACATCGAGCATCTCGGATTCGTCACGGTGGCCAAGCTCCTGGAGAAAGGGTTGATCGAGGATCCCGCCGACATGTACGCGCTCGATGCCGACGCGCTGGGTCAGCTCCCCGGCTTCAAGGAGAAGTCGATCGCCAACCTCCTGACCCAGATCGAGGGATCGAAGGAACGGCCGATCTGGCGGCTGCTGGTCGGGCTCAACATCCGTCATGTCGGCACGCATGTCGCGCAGGTGCTGGCGCGCGCGTTCGGGTCGATCGACGCTATCGCCGCGGCGAGCGAAGACGAGATCGATGCCGTGCCCGAGATCGGCCCCGAGATCGCCGCTACCGTCCGTGAGTGGTTCGACGAAGACGAGAACCGTCAGCTGATCGAAAAGCTGCGAGGCGCCGGGCTGCGCCTCGCAGAGGATGCGGTCGCGCAGGACGGGTCCCGGACGCTGGAAGGCGTGACTCTCGTGCTGACGGGCGGCCTCGAAACGGTATCGCGCGAGGAAGCGACCGCCCTGGCACAAGCAGCCGGTGCTCGTGTCGCCTCGAGCGTGTCGAAGAAGACGACGTTCGTGGTTGCGGGCGAGAACCCGGGGTCGAAGCTGGCTAAGGCTGAGGAGCTCGGGGTGGAGGTGCTCGACGAGACCGCGTTCCTGCATCGACTCCGAGAGGGAGCGGGATGAGCACGACCTATCGCCTGCACCCCCCAACATCGGCCAGCCGCGTACTCCAGATTCTGCTCGCGTGCACGGGCGGCCTTGCCTTGGTCGTCGACGCGATCGCCTACGTCTGGCTGCGAGGCAGCGCGTTTGTACTCCACATCCCTGACCCGCAGGCCCCGGGCAGACAGGTCAGCTACTGGACGGGGTCGAGCGTAAGCTCGCCGTGGCTGGCGTTCCTGTGGCTGCCCTCCTTAGTGTCGACCGGGGTCAGCGTGCTGTGGTTGATCTGGCAGCACGGTTCGACCGCGAACCTGTGGGCGCGCGGGTATCGGGATCTGAAGATCCGTCCCGGATGGGCGGTCGGGTGGTGGTTCATCCCCTTCGCGAACTACGCGATGCCCCTCGTGGCGATGCTGGAACTCGATCGACGTTCGACGCCGGACGGAACCCCCCGTAGGGCGAGCCCCATCCTCGGGTGGTGGTGGGCCGCGTGGCTGGCGAGCTCAACCGTGCCGGTGATCGGCGTGATGGGCTCGCTCCTGTCGGCGATGGGCGATCTGGCGCGAGATCTGCCCGATGCCCGCACCGTCGACTTCACGGGGGCGGCCCATGCGATCGTGCCGTGGCTGTTGCTTTCGGGTGTATTGCAGGCGCTCGCCGCCGGATTTGCCATCATGGTCGTGCGCCGCATCGACGCCGGTCAAGCCGCTCTCGTGGCCGCGCCGCTCGCCATCCCGTCGAGGCCAGATGCGGGTGGCCGGGGTTGATCGCCGACGTTCGGCCCCTCCGCGGTTTGGCAGCGGCGGTCGTGTTCCTACTGTCGGTGCAGGTGGCGCTGCTGGGCATACGGGTATTGACTTTGTTCAATCGGATCAGGGTCGCCGGCCGGATCGACCGGCACGAGTGGGTCTCGCAGGCAGCCGCGAACGCCGCCGACGCGTGGGTCCGTGGTGCGGCGGGACTGTGGCTGCTGGTGTTCGTCGCAACGGTGATCGTGTGGTGCGTGTGGCAACACCGGGCGCAGCAGGCTGCCCACGCGCTTGTCACCGGCATGGAAACGTCGGCGGCCTGGGCGGTCGGGTGCTGGTTCGTCCCGTTCGTGAACTACGTGAAGCCGTTCCAGGCGATGCGCGAGCTGTGGCGAGCGAGCGAGGGCACGCCGTCGTGGCAACGTCAACCGACCTGGCCGGTGCTCGGCTGGTGGTGGGCGACCTGGCTCGGTTTCAACGCCCTGGGATGGCTGCAGGGCACGACCTTGGGCGCAGACCTCGACGCGATACGACGTAGCGACATCGTCGGATTGCTGTCGGTCATCCTCGGGGTGGTCGCGGCCATCCTGGCGATCCAGATCGTGCGACAAGTGTCGACCCGCCTTGGGGCGGCGACGGTGATCGCGATCGCGCTGCCCGCCGACGCACCGGCGTCGTGGCGCACCGGGGACGGATTCCCGCACCCACCCGGGCCACCCCTGCCGCCGCCGCCCGCCCGATAGCGAACCGAGCACCGGTTCGCGGCGTCTAGACTGCGCCTCATGCCCGTCGAGATCGACATCGAACACGTCGCCAAGCTGGCGAGGCTGCAGTTATCCGAGGAGGAGCGCGAGCAATTGGCCGCGCAGCTCGGGCAGATCTTGGAACATGCGGCGCGCGTGGGCGAAGTCGCGGCCGACGATGTTCCGCCGACCGCCTCGCCCATCCCACGAGCCAACGTGTTCCGCGAGGATGTCATCGAGCCGTCGCTCCCGGTGGACGAGGCGCTGCGCAACTCGCCCGAGCGCGATGGCGACCGGTTCGGTGTGCCCAGGATCGCGGAAACGGGTGCATGACGCGATCACTCGGTGACCTGACGGGGGCCGAACTGTCGGCCAAACTCGCGGCCGGCGAGACGTCGGCGATCGAGATCTTGGCCGCCAGCCAGGCGCGTATCGACGCCGTCGACGGCGACGTGCGCGCGCTCTTGACCCCGACGCCCCAGCTTGCGTCGGAACGGGCTGAGGAGCTCGACGCCTACTTGTCGACCGGGGCGCCGCAGTCGCCGGTGGCGGGCATCCCGGTCGCGCTGAAAGATGTGCTGACGACCAACGGGGTCCGTACGACCTGCGGTTCGAAGATCCTCGAGACCTACGTGCCACCGTACGATGCGACCGCGTGGACACGGCTGTCGGGCGCGGGCGCGGTCCTGGTCGGTAAGACGAATTGCGACGAGTTCGCGATGGGATCGTCCAACGAGAACTCGGCCTTCGGACCGGTGCACAACCCGTGGGACCTCGAGCGCGTGCCCGGCGGCTCCAGTGGCGGATCTGCCGCGGCGGTCGCCGCCGGCGAAGCGGTCTGGGCCCTCGGCACCGATACGGGCGGAAGCGTGCGCCAGCCGGCATCGCTGTGCGGCGTGGTAGGCCTCAAACCGACCTACGGGCGCATCAGTCGCTACGGCCTGATCGCCTTCGCTTCGTCGCTGGATACGATCGGCACCTTCACGCGGAGCGTTCGTGACGCGGGCGCGATGCTGCAGGTGCTCGCGGGCCACGATCCGCGCGATGCGACCTCGCTCGACGTTCCTGTGCCCGATTATGGGGCGGGTATCGACGAAGCGATCGCCGGCCTGCGCGTCGGTGTTGTCACGGAGGCCTTCGGTGAAGGGGTCGAGCCCGCGGTCGCCGCCTCGGTGCGCGCCGCCGTCGAGCGCCTCGCCGCGCTCGGGGCCGATGTGGGGGAGGCCGCTTTGCCGCACGCCGCGTACGCGCTGAGCGCCTATTACCTGATCGCGCCGAGCGAGTGTTCCTCGAACCTCGCCCGGTACGACGGGGTCCGCTACGGACTGCGGGCCGCAGGCGAGCACGCCGACTCGATCGAGATGATGTTCGCGACACGTGGCCAGGGCTTCGGTCCCGAGGTGAAGCGCCGGATCATGCTGGGCACCTACGCCTTGTCGGCTGGGTACTACGAGGCGTACTACGGCCAGGCGCAGAAGGTCCGCACCCTGGTGATCCGCGACTACGAGGCCGCGTTCGAGCGCTTCGACATCTTGGTGTCGCCAACCTCGCCCACCACCGCGTTCCGCATCGGAGCCAAGGCGGACGATCCCATGGCGATGTACCTGAACGACATCTTTACGATCCCCGCGAACCTGGCGGGCGTGCCGGCGATCAGCGTGCCCTGTGGGCTGGACGACGTGGGGTTGCCGATCGGGATCCAGCTGACCGCCCCGATCCTGGACGAGGCGACGCTGTTGCGAGCGGCTCATGCCTTGGAGTCCGACCTCGGCCTGAATCTCCGGCCGCCGCTGCTTGCCGGCGTCTGAGGACGAGCGCCGTACGGTGGGCGCGCTAGTCTCTCAACCGCGATGGGTTCCTATGAAGCGGTGATCGGCCTGGAGTGTCACGTCGAGCTGTCGACCCTGACCAAGATGTTCTGTCCGTGTGCGAACGCCTTCGACGCCGAGCCGAACGCCAACACGTGCGCGGTCTGCGTCGGTCACCCCGGCACGCTGCCGGTGCCGAATCGGGAGGCGATCGCCCGCATCATCAAGATCGGCCTCGCTCTCGACAGCCAGATCGCCCCGCACTCGCTGTTTCACCGGAAGAACTACTTCTACCCGGACATGCCGAAGAATTTCCAGATCAGCCAGTACGATCTGCCGATCTGCGTCGGCGGGCACCTCGACATCGAGCTCGCGGACGGATCGACGAAGCGCGTCGGCATCACGCGGGTCCATATGGAGGAGGACACCGGCAAGACCCAGCACGGCAGCGAGTCGGGCCGGATCCACGGCGCGACGCACGCCTCGATCGACTTCAATCGCGCAGGCGTGCCCCTGGTGGAGTGCGTGAGCGAACCCGACATGCGTACCGCCGAAGAGGCCGGGGCCTATCTCCGCGAGCTGCGCGCAACGCTGGAGGCTCTCGACGTCTCCGACGTGAAGATGGAGGAAGGTTCCTTGCGCTGTGACGGCAACGTCTCCGTACGCCCGCTCGGCACCGACGCCTTCGGCACGAAGGTCGAGATCAAGAACATGAACTCGATCCGCTCGCTCGAGCGGGCGCTGACATATGAGATCGCGCGCCAGACGGCCGCGATTGCCGCTGGTGAGCAGATCGTGCAGGAGACGCGGCATTGGGACGAGGACGCCGGCGCGACGAAGTCGATGCGATCGAAAGAGGAGGCGTTCGACTATCGGTACTTCCCCGAGCCCGACATCCCGGCGCTGGAGCCCGAGGCCGCGTGGGTCGAGGAGATCCGCGCCTCGCTGCCGGAGTTGCCTCGCGCTCGCCGCGACCGCTACATGAGCGCCCTGGGGCTGAGGCCCGACGTGGCTCGCGTGTTGGTCGGCGACCGTGGCTCGATCGGACTGTTCGAGGGGGCGATCGCGGCCGGCGCCGACCCCGTGCCGGCCGCGAACTGGGTGACCCAGGACGCCGCTGGCTTGCGCAACGCCGCGGGCCAGGACGGGGCGTTGACGCCCGGACACATCGCCGACGTCGTCGGGCTGATCGCCGCCGGCACCGTTTCGAACGCTGGGGCCAAGCAGGCGCTCGAGGCCTCGTTCGCGAGCGGCGAGCCGGTCGCCGAGGCCGTCGCCCGGCTTGGGTTGACGCAGGTATCCGACACTTCGGCGCTCGGCGCGCTTGCCGACGAGGTGATCGCCGAGCACCCCGATGTGGCGGCGAAGTTCCGTGACGGCAAGGAAGGCGTGATCGGCTTCCTCGTGGGCCAGCTGATGCAGAAGGCCGCCGGGGCCGCGAACCCGAAACTCGCGCAAACGCTCCTGCGAGAGCGGCTCCAGGGATAGTGCCCGGGTGGGAAACGCTCCGGGCACGCCGACCGCGGGCACCCCGGGCCGGATGCCTCTGTGGCGCCTGGCATTGCTCGGCGTCTCCCGTGCGTTTCAGGGTGTGGTCACGCACCCGCTTCAGCGGATGTGGCGCTCCGATGACCCGATCGACGCCTACGGGCTGAATCACCTCGCGAGCGTCGCCGGCGACGCGTTGCTCGCCGTCTCGCTGTCGGACTCGGTCTTCTTCTCGGTGCCGGTGGGGCAGGCCCGGCTTCGGGTGACGGCCTACCTGCTGCTGACGATGCTCCCCTTGGCCCTCGCGGGGCCGTTGATCGCACCGATCCTGGACCGCGCGGGACCCCGTCGCTCGATCACGTTCGCCGCGGCGGCGGCGCGTGTCGGTCTGGCGATCCTGCTGGCGCCGCGGCTGGCGACGAACTGGCTCTTCCCACTCGCCCTGGCGATCCTCGTGTGCTCGAAGGTGCACACGATCGCGAAGAACGCGCTGACGATGGCATACGCATCCCGCCAAGACGGTCTGATGCGGGCCAACGCGCGACTCGGCCGCGTCGGGGTGGCCGGCGCCGTCGCGGCGCTGCCGTTCGGCGTGCTCGCGTTGAAGGCGATCGACCCCGCGGCGCCGCTGTACGTGGCGGCGGCGATCTACGCGGTGTCCGCGGCACTCGCCGGCCGGCTGCCGAACCCCGGCCGACTGGCCCGACCGGCCAAAGCGGTGGACAGACAGGATCGGGCACCGATGGGTCGTGTCCCGCGGCTCCAGCTGCCCGCGATGGGGGCGGTCGGGATGCGCGCGGCCGCGGGGTTCTTGCTGTTCCTGCTGGCCTTCGCGCTGCGCGATGCCGAGGTGCCGCCAGTGTGGTTCGCGATCGTCGCGGGCGCGGGGGTCGTTGGCGGATTCATCGCCGATGTGGCGGCCCCGGCGCTTCGCACCGACCGCCGGGAGGAGGCCGTGGTGATCGCCGCGGTGTCGGCAGCGGGCATCGGTGCGCTGCTCGCCTCGCAGCTGTTCGGTCTGCCCTTGCTGACGATCTACGCGCTTTCCGCCGGCGCCGCCTCTGAGTTCGCCCGATTGGCCTTCCAGGCGTTGATGCAGCGTCACGCGCCGCCCGAGGCGCTGGGACGGGTGTTCGTCCGCTACGAAGTGCTCTTTCAGGTGGCCTGGGTGTTGGGCGCGTTCCTACCGGTGCTCCTGCCGATCCCGTTTCGTACGGGCGTTGTGTTGCTGGCCCTGTTCTACGGAACCCTGGCCGCGGTCTATGTCTGGCGCCTGCGACGGCGCCGAGGCACCGGGGCGCTGCCGACGGGCTAAGCTCCCGTGCGAAACCGAGCCCGAGGAGGTAACGATGGGGGAGTTCCTGACGGTCGGCGCGGCCGACGCCGTGGCCGAGGGTGCGGCCGCGGCGTTCGAGGTAGAGGGCGCGACGATCGGGGTCGCGCGCGTCGAGGGCCGACTCTACGCATTCAGCGACATCTGCACTCACCAGGCCTGCAACCTCACCGCCGGTGGCGACCTCGATGGCACCGAGATCACGTGCGAGTGTCACGGGAGCGTCTTTGCCATCGACACGGGCGCCGTGGTCGACGGACCGGCGTCCAAGCCGATCGAGACCTATCAGACACGCGAGGTTGATGGGCAGATCCAGATCGAGGTGTAGTGACGCCCGCGCGCACGTTCGTCATCGTCGGTGCGTCGCTTGCCGGCGGCACCGCGGCGGCGACCCTGCGTGAAGAGGGCTTCGACGGTCGTCTGGTGCTGATCGGCGACGAGTCGATCCTTCCCTACGAACGACCGGCCCTGTCGAAGGAATACCTGCGCGGAACCCGATCACGGGATGAACTGCTCGTTCGCCCCGCCGACTGGTGGGAGACCCACGGGGTGGAAGCGCGGCTCGATGTGCGAGCGCAGGTGCTCGACCCTCGCGCCCGCACGGTCACGCTGTCCGACGGGGAACGGATCTCCTTCGATCGAGCGTTGGTGGCCACGGGTGTGCGCAACCGTGCGTTCGATGTGCCCGGCGCAGATCTGCCGGGTGTGTTCCAGCTGCGGACCGTCGGGGATGCCGACGCGATCCGTCGGGCCGCGGGTCAGGCGCAGCGAGCGGTCGTTGTCGGGATGGGGTTCATCGGTGCGGAAGTAGCGGCGTCGCTTCGCGGGCTGGGGCTCGCGGTCACGATCGTGGAGTTGTTCGAGACCGCGCTGTACCGGATCTTGGGTGGCCGGTTGGGCCGGGTGCTCGAGGGCGTCCATCGTGACCACGGGGTCGAGCTCATCTTCCGCGACACCGTCGAGCGATTCGAGGGGTCCGCGGCGGTCGAACGCGTCCGCACGCGGGGCGGCCGCTCGATCGATGCGGACCTCGTCGTCGTGGGGGTCGGAACGGAGCCCAACGCCGAGGTCATGCACGGGGATGCGATCGCGGCCAACGGAGGGATCCAGACCGGACCGAGCTTGGAGACCGCGTTCCCGGGCCTGTTCGCCGCCGGTGACGTGGCGTCGCACGAGCATCCGGTGTTCGGCGCCGTGCGCGTCGAGCATTTCGACAATGCGCTCAAGTCGGGCGAGCACGCGGCGCGCGCGATGCTCGGCGCCTCGGACTCCTACGACGATCCGCATTGGTTCTGGTCGGACCAGTGGGAGCATCAGATCCAGATGGCGGGCGTGGCCACCACCGGCGAGATGGTCGTGCGCGGGTCGCTCGAGGCCCGCTCGTTCGCGGCCTTCTTCCTCGACGAGCGTCAGATCCTGCGAGCGTGTGTCAGCGTCGACTGGGAACGTGATTGCCGGCGGGCTCTGCCGTTGATCCGGCGGGCGGTACGCGCGCCGGCCGAGGCGCTGGCAGACCCGGACGTCGACTTGCGCTCCCTCGGCGTGTAGTAGCGACCGCGTGCGAAACAGCCCGCCGCAGGGGTGACCGCTGGTAGCCTGAGCCCGCAGGAGCCGACCCTTCGAGGAGCTGATACGTCGTGGACAGGCCGGAGATCATCCTGGCCCCGGGGCCTACCCCGATCCCGCCGGAGGTGCTGCTGGCCCAGGGCAGCCCCCTCGTCTATCACCGCGGTCCCGGATTCGGGAAGTTGATGAGCGACGTGACCGACCGCCTGCGCACGCTGTATCGCACCAGCTCGGCAGAGATCTTCCTGCTGACCTCGAGCGGGACCGGCGGGCTCGAGTCCGCGGTCCAGAACCTCTTCTCGCCGGGCGACGAGGTCTTCGTGCCGCTTGCGGGGTTCTTCTCGCAACGATGGCAGCGTCTGGCGACCGCGTACGGCCTTACCGCGCACACCACCGAGGACGAGTGGGGCACCCGGCTCGATCCGGCGAAGGTGGCCGACGCGCTCGCAGCACACCCCGGTACCAAGGCGGTGTTGTTGACCCAGTCCGAGACATCGACCGGGGTGATCCAGCCGATCGAGCGTCTCGCCGCGGTCGCCCGTGAGGCCGGGGCGCTGGTCGTGGTCGATGTGGTCTCCAGTCTGGGCGCCGTGCCGTTCGACTTCGACGCTTGGGGTGTCGATGTCGCCGTCGGCGGCTCCCAGAAGGCCCTGTCGGCGAGCCCGGGGATCGCATTCGTCGCGGTCAGCGGTCGTGCGCGCGAGGTGGCCGAGCACGCCACCTTGCCGAAGTTCTACTTCGACTGGCGCGAGTACCGCGCCTTCGCCAGCCTGCCGCATCCGGAGAATCCGTGGACCCCGGCGATCAGCGTGATGCAGGGGCTGCACGCGGCGCTGGAGCTGTTTTTCCAAGACGGGGTCGACGGCGCGCTCGCGCGGCACCGCCGGCTCAGCCGCGGCGTCAAGGATGGTGTCCGCGCGATCGGGCTCGATCTGTTCGGTGACGGGCTCGAGGACAACTGGACCGTGACCGCGATCCGTGCGCCCGAGGGGATCAGCGCCGATGCGATCTGCGACACGATCCGCGCCGACTTCGGCTGCGTGCTCGCGCCCGGCCAAGGTCCGCTGAAAGGTTCGGTCTTTCGGATCGGGCATTTCGGGTACTTCAGCGAACTCGACATCATCCGCGGGCTCGCGGCCCTCGAGATGACGTTGGAGCGACTCGGCTATCCCGTCAAGCTCGGCGCGGCGGTCGCCGCCGCCGAACAGGTGTTCCAAGAGGCTGGCTGACCGTGCGCGTGCTCGTCACCGAGACCCTGTCCGAACAGGGGCTGGCGCTGCTGGCCAAGGACTTTCAGGTCGATGTGCGCACGGACCTTGCGACCGGGCCACTCGCCGACGAGATCGCTCCCTATGACGCGTTGATCATCCGCAGCGCGACGCAGGTCACCGCCGAGGTCCTGGCGGCGGCAGGCTCGCTGAAGGTCGTCGCCCGCGCCGGGATCGGCCTGGACAACGTCGACGTCCAAGAGGCCACCCGTCGCGGGGTCATGGTGGTGAACGCACCCCAGTCCAACATCATCTCGGCCGCCGAGCAGACCGTGGGGCTGCTCCTGGCGCAGGCGCGCAACATCCCGCAGGCACACGCTGCGCTCGTGCAAGGTCGTTGGGAGCGCTCGGGATGGGAGGGCGTCGAGCTGGCCGGCAAGACGATCGGGCTCGTCGGGCTTGGCCGGGTGGGCTCGCTGGTCGCGACGCGCGCCGCCGGGCTCGGCATGCGGGTTATCGCGTTCGACCCGTACGTGAGCGCGGATCGGGCCAAGGAGATGGGGGTGGAGATCATGCCCACCCTCGAGGCGGTCCTGGTCCAGTCCGACTTCGTCAGCGTGCATCTGCCCCGAACGGCCGAGACGGAGGGGTTGCTGGGGGAGAAGGAGCTGCGCATGATCAAACCCGGCGCCCGGGTGGTGAACACCGCGCGCGGCGGCATCATCGATGAAGCCGCGCTCGCCAAGGTGTTGGAGGACGGGCACCTCGCCGGGGCGGCGCTGGATGTCTTTGCTGTGGAGCCGACCGTCGACTCGCCGCTGTTCGGACTGCCGAACGTCGTGGTGACCCCGCACCTCGGCGCCTCCACACGCGAGGCACAGGATAAGGCGGGCGTGACCGTGGCCGAGATGGTTCGCCTCGCGCTCAAGGGCGAGTTCGTCCCCTACGCCGTGAATGTGTCTGCCGGCGCCGAGGTGGCCGAGGTCGTCCGACCGTTCGTGCCACTTGCCGAGCATCTCGGCGCGCTGGCGGCAGGATTGGCCGGCGGCGGCGTCCGGTCCGTCGTCGCTTCGTATCTGGGCAGGATCGCCGAGCACGACACGCGTGTCCTGACGCTGGCGACGCTCAAGGGCATCCTCGGCCGTTCGGTGAACGAGCCGGTCACCTTTGTGAACGCGCCGATGCTCGCCCGGGACCGCGGCGTGACCGTGAGCGAGATGCGCTCGACGGTCAGTCAGGACTATGTCTCGTTGATCGCGATCCGCGCCGAGACCGACGAAGGCCCGATCGAGGTCCAGGGCACGATCGTCGCCAAGGACTCGTTGCGCGTGATCTCGATAGACGGGTTCGATGTCGAGGTGGGGCCGGCACGCCGGATGGTTTTCTTCCGATATGCGGATCGTCCCGGGATCATCGGGAAGGTGGGGACGGTGTTCGGCGAGGCGGGGATCAATATCGCTACGATGGATGTCGGTCGGCGCGCACAGGGCGGTGAGGCACTGATGGTGCTCACGGTCGACTCCGACGTCCCGACCGAGACCCTCGACTCGGTCGCTCGCGCGATCGAAGCCAGCCACATCCGCGCCGTCACCCTCGAGTAGCGCGCGCTCTTCGAACTTCGCGCCTCTGGTGCTCGACCCGAGCGGAAGGCTCGTGGTAGCGTGTTGGGGTCATGGAGCGGATGCTGATTACGACAGGAGATATGGGCGCCGTCTGAGCGCCCGCGCGTTCGCGCGCACCCTGTCCCGCCGATCCTTCCGCACCAGCCCCTTCAGGAGTCGCCCCATGAACCTCTATCCCACATCCGCACGTCCAAAGATCCGTCGTCTGGCGGCAGGTCGCCTGATCTCCGTCACGGGCGGAGCCGCGGCGTATACCGCGCTGAACTACACCGTGTGGTCCAAGACGCATTCACCTGGGATGCAAGCACTGTCGCTTCTTCTGACTTTCGGTGTGGCCGGGCTCATCGGCCCGTTCGGCGGTGCGCTCGGGGACCGCTTCGACCGGCGGAAGGTCATGATCGTCGCCGAAGCCGTCTCGACGCTGTTCTTCGCGGCGATGGCGTTCGCACACGAACCGATCGTGCTGATCCTGCTCGCGTTCGGCTCTGCCCTTGCCGACGTTCCCTTCTTCACGGCGTCGCGCGCGGCGATCCCCAATCTCGTCGATTCTCCCGACGACATCAGTTGGGCCAACAGCCTGGTGACGATGGGCGTGCACGCCGGAATCGCGGTCGGCCCGTTGATCGGCGGGGTTCTCGTGGTGGCGGTCGGCGCGTCTTGGGTCTTCGGATTGAACGCGCTGTCGTTCTTGCTTTCATTGTCGTTGACGCTGACCGTCCGCGGTTCGTATCAGGAAGAACGGTCGCAGGAGCACGACGAGCACAAGGGGTTGGCCTCGGGCATCGCGCTGTTGTGGCGCGATCGTGTGATGCGTCGCATGACGTTGGCCTGGTTCGTGTTCGTGTTAGGGATGGGGATGGGGATGGTGGCCGACGCCGCGCTCGCCGAGCATTTCGGGGTGGGCGCGATCGGCTTCGCGGCGCTCATCGCCTGCTGGGGGAGCGGCTCCGTGATCGGCTCCGGGCTCGGTCGGTACCTGAAGCCCGCGACCGAGCCGGTATGGCTCGTCGTCGGGTCCTTCGGTATCTCGCTGGCGGCGTTCGGCGTCGGGTTCGCGCCCGTGTTCGTGCTCGTCCTCGGGTCGTTGTTCGCGATGGGGACCGCCGACGGCCTGACGATGGTTGCCGAGACCGGGATCATGCAGCGCCGAACGCCCGACGCGGTCCGCAGCCGCACGATGGCGGCCTTCGAAGCCGTCGTCTCGCTCGGCCTCGCCGCGGCCTACCTGATGGCGGGCCAAGTCCTGCGCATCCTAGGACCTCAGGCGACGTATCGCCTCGGCGGGCTCTCGGCGCTGGCGGCGGCGTTGCTGCTGGTGCCCTTGCTGTCGCTCCGCCGCGACGGCGAGCCGGGCGGTGTCGAAGCCGGGTCGGGATCCGCCGACATGCACGAAGCCGAGCCGGTGGGCGAGGTGGTCACGGGCTCACCGCGCTACACATCGGCCGAGGCGCTCGAGGCCGAGACGGTGACGGAGTCGCAACGGCGTTCCGCCTGAGCGGGGGTCCCACGGGACCCTTCGCTCGGGCTACCGCCGCGACGCGCCGTCGACCTATCCTGCCGCTATGAGCTCGACTGGGTATGACGCGATCGTCGTCGGCGGCGGGCACAACGGCCTCGTCGCCGCCGCATACCTCGCCAAGAAGGGCGCCCGGACGCTCGTGCTCGAGGCTCGCCACAAGACGGGCGGAGCCGCCGACACCATGAGCCCCTGGCCCGAGGCGCCGGGATTCAAGGTGACGACGCTGAGCTACGTCATGAGCCTGATGCCGGACACGATCCTGCGCGACTTGGAACTCGAGCGACACGGCTATCGCAGCATCCCCACCGGTCCCTATTTCGTTCCGTTTCCCGATGGCCGCTTCATCATCCAGCACGACGATCCCAAGCAGAACTACGCGGAGTTCGCGAAGTTCTCCAAGAAGGACGCCGACGCCCTCGAGCGGTGGGAGGCCTGGATTGGCGGCCTCGCCGACGTGCTCGGTCCGCTGTTGATGACGACGCCATCACGGCTCGGCTCGCGCCGGGTTGGCGACCTGTCTGAGCAGCTCAAAACGGTCTGGCGGTTCCGTGGGCTCGACGTGCAGGGCGTCGCCGACGTGACGCGGTTGATGACGATGTCGATCGTCGACATCCTCGACCGATTCTTCGAGACCGACCAGGTCAAGACCGTGATGGCGCTCAATGGCTTGATCGGGACCTGGGCCGGGCCACACGAGCCGGGAACCGGCTACGTGATGGCGCACCACTCGATCGGGGACGTCGGCAACGGTCACGTCGGCGCATGGGCCACGGTGGTGGGCGGGATGGGTGCGGTGGCGACGTCGCTCGAGTCCAGCGCACGGTCCTTCGGTGCCGAGATCCGGGTCGAGTCTCCGGTGGAACGGATCCTCGTCGGCGACGAACGGGTCCGCGGGGTGGTGCTGGCATCGGGCGAGGAGATCGCGGCGCCGATCGTGGTCGCCGCCACGCATCCACAGATCACCTTCCTGCGCCAACTCGAGACGAGTCAGCTCCCGGCGGCGTTCGTCGAGGACATCCGCGCCTGGAAGTCACGAAGCGGCACGGTGAAGATCAACCTGGCGATCGATCGCGCTCCCGTGTTTGCGGCCAAGCCCGACCAGACCGACCTGACCGGTGGGTTCGAGCTCGCGCACTCGATCGCCTACCTCGAGAAGGCGTTCGAGGAGGCGCGCAGCGGGAAAGCGGCAACCGGTCCGTTCAGCGACGGGAACATGCCGACCTACGCCGACCCGACGCTTGCGCCGGCGGGCAAGCACATCGTGTCGCTCTTCACGCAGTGGTGTCCTGCCGAGTGGGCGGATGCGCCCGACGACGCCGAGCTCGAGGCCTATGCAGACCGCGTCATCGCGGGGTACGACGAGCTGGCGCCTGGGTTCGCCGACAGCGTCCTGCACCGCCAGGTGCTCGGCCCCCACGAGATGCAGGAGGGCTGGGGTCTCGTGGGGGGCAACATCTTCCACGGAGAGCTGTCTGCCGAGCAGCTGTTCCACATGCGACCCGCCCCCGGGTTCGCCGACTATCGCACGCCGATTGGCGGCCTCTACCAGTGCTCCAGCGCGACCCACGGGGGCGGTGGCGTCACCGGGATCCCCGCGTTCAATTGTGTCCGCGAGATCGTCGCCGACCGTCGACGTTCCAGGCGGCGCATCCGCATCACGCGGTAGCCTGCGCGCGTGGAAGCGCTTACCGGCAGGCTGCTGCTGTCCAACGCGACGCTGTTCGACCCGAACTTCCGCCGCACGGTGGTGCTGATCGGCCATCACGACGACGAGGGGGCCGTCGGCGTGGTGTTGAATCGCCCACTGGGAGTGGCGGTCGAGGCCGCGGTCCCGCCGCTGTCGGAGCTCGTCGCCACGGGGGAGGAGTTGTTCGAAGGAGGCCCGGTGCAGCCGGACGCCGCCGTCGTGATCGCCGAGTTCTCCGATCCATCGCGAGCGAGCCTCGTAGCGTTCGGCGCCGTCGGGTTCGTGCCCGACGAGCTGGAGACGGCAGACCGCGACGCGATCGTGCGGGCCCGGATCTTCGCGGGCTACTCCGGGTGGGGACCCGGGCAGCTGGAGGACGAGCTCGCGGAGGACGCCTGGCTCGTCACGGCCGCGACGGAAGGGGACGTCTTCACGTCCGAACCCGAGCGGCTCTGGGAACGCGTCGTTCGGCGGCTTGGCCCCGGATACGCCGTCTTGCAGACGATGCCCATGGACCCGTCAGCGAACTGATGGCCGGTTCGATCTCGTTTGACCCGGCGGCCGACTACTACGACCGGACGAGGGTGACCGATGCCGTGTCGATCGAGGCGGCGGTGGACCTGCTCGACGCGACGCTGCCGCCGGGCCGCACGCTCGAGATCGGGGTGGGAACCGGTGCGTTGGCCGTGCCGATCGCTCGCCGGGGGCGCCGCGTCGTCGGCGTCGATCTGTCGGCGTCGATGCTGGCCAAGCTGCGGGATAAGGATCCCGAACGGCGTGTCGCATCAGTCCGCGGCGACGCGACGATGCTGCCCTTCGGCGCCGGCGCTTTCGAAGGTGCCTACTGTCGCTGGGTCCTGCATCTGATCGCCGACTGGACGAGCGCCGTCGGCGAGCTCTGCCGCGTGGTTCGTTCCGGAGGGGCGGTCGTCGTTGAGCCGGGCGGGTACTCGGGGCAATGGCGCACGGTCTGGCTCCGCTTCGTCGAGGAGCTGGGGCCATCGGCGGAGCCGCTGGGCCTCGACGCGCGCGGCGGCTACGCTGATCTCGACGAGGTGTTCGCGGGTCAGGGCGCCACGTTTCGCGAGGTACGCGAGACCGCGGCGCTGGTCGACAGCTCGCTCAACCGCTTCTTCGAGGAGACCGCCGCGCGGACGTACTCCTGGACCTGGCGGGTGCCGCCCGAGGACCTCGCGCCTGCGATCGAGGTGGTGCGATCCTGGGCGATCGAACGCTACGGCCCGGATCTGGATTCCCCGTTCGAACCCGCGGCGCCGCACGTCTGGCGCGTCTACGACCTCCCCGGTTGACCGCTATCCTGTACGGACGCCCGGGGTCTTCCGGGCGACGAGCGTAGGGGGGTCGTCGTGCCGATCACCGAGGTCGACAAGATCTGGATGAACGGCGAGCTCGTGGATTGGCACGATGCCAAGGTCCACGTGCTCAGCCACGGACTGCACTACGGCTCGGGCGTCTTCGAAGGTATCCGCGCCTACGCGACGGCGCGCGGTCCAGCCGTCTGGCAGCTCGATGCGCACCTTGACCGCATGTACGCATCGGGCGTGATCTACCACATGGAGATCCCGTATTCGAAGACGGAGCTGATCGAGGCGACGAAACAGGTGATCCGGGCCAACGGGCTCCAGAGCTGTTACGTCCGGCCCATCGCGTTCCGGGGCTACGGCGAGATGGGCGTGAACCCGCTTGCCGCTCCGGTCGACGTGGCGGTCGCGGTCTGGCCGTGGGGGGCCTACCTCGGCGAGGATGCGCTGGAGCAGGGGACGCGGGTGAAGATCTCGAGCTGGAAGCGGCACGATCAGAACTCGCTGCCCTCGGCGGCCAAAGCGACCGGCGGCTACCTCGTGTCGATCCTGGCCAAGGTCGAGGCGGTCAAGGGGGGCTACGACGAGGCGATCTTGCTGAACCACGACGGCAAGATCGCGGAGGGCTCCGGGGAGAACCTCTTCGTGGTCGATCGCGGCACGCTTCTGACCCCTGGCACATCGGTCGGCGCGTTGGCCGGCATCACCCGGGCCTCGGTGATCACCATCGCACGGGACCTGGGCTACGAGGTTGTCGAACGCGACCTCGTCCGTACCGATCTGTATCTGGCCGACGAGGTCTTCTTCACGGGGACCGCGGCCGAGATCACGCCGATCCGTGAAGTCGACGATCGTGCGGTCGGTGTCGGACACCGCGGGCCGGTCACGAAGGAGCTGCAGGAGGCCTTCTTCGCGGCCACCAAGGGCGAGGATCCTCGCTACACCGACTGGCTGACCTACGTCGAGGACTGAGCGGATGATGCAGGGTTCGTCGTATCGCCTCCCGCGCACCGTGACGCCGTCGCACTATGCGATCGAGCTCCGGCTCGACCCCAGTGCACCGACCTTCGACGGAACCGTCGACGTCTCGATCGTCGTGCATGAGCCGGTTGCCGAGATCGTGCTCAACGGCACCGAGATCGTCGTGCACGCGGGCGCCGTGATCGGGGCGGACGCGCAGACGATCGAGGTGCAGAAGGTGGTGCCGGACCCGGAGGCCGGACGGCTCGCGCTCGAGCTTCCCTCGGAGCTTCCTCCCGGCGCGTACACGCTGCGGCTGGACTTCACCGGGCGGCTCAGCGACCTCATGGAGGGCATGTATCGCTCGCGCTACACCGATGATGCGGGCGGCGATCACCTCATCATCACCACACACTTCGAGGCAACGGACGCACGGCGCAACTTCCCGTGTTGGGACGAGCCCGATCTAAAGGCCTCGTTCTCGGTGACGCTTGTGGTGCCCGAGAACATGACGGCGCTCACCAACACACCGGAAGTGTCGCGCGAGCCCGCCGACCCCGGGTACGTGCGTGTCGTGTTCGCCGAGTCGATGGTGATGTCGACCTACCTGGTGTGCATCGTGGTCGGGAATCTCGCGCTCACCGATCCGGTGTACGCCGGTCCTGTGCCGGTGCGGGTGGCGTCTCGTCCCGACCGCATTCACCTCGCCGGGTACGCAAACGAGGTCGCCGTGTTTGCCCTCACGTGGTTCGGCGAGTACTACGCCATCCCGTACCCCGAACAGAAGCTGGACCAGGCGGCGATCCCGGACTTCGCACAAGGCGCGATGGAGAACACCGGCCTCGTGACGTATCGCGAGACGCTCCTGCTGCTCGACCCGGCGCAGGCGGCCCACGAGGAACGGGTCGATGTCGCCGAGACCGTCGCGCACGAGCTCGCCCACATGTGGTTCGGCGACCTCGTCACGATGCGATGGTGGAACGGCATCTGGCTCAACGAGGCGTTCGCGACCTTCATGGCGTCGTTGTGTGTCGACGCGATGGAGCCGAGCTGGCGGGTGTTCGACGCCTTCCAGGCCATCCGTATGACGGCCTTCGAGGTCGACGCGCTCGAGAGTACGCGGCCGATCGAGTTCCCCGTGGAGTCGCCCGACGACGCGAGCGGGATGTTCGACACGCTCACGTACACCAAGGGCGGCGCGGTGCTGCGGATGATCGAGCAGTGGCTGGGTCCCGAGCGGTTCCGCGACGGCATCCGGCGCTATCTGGCAACCCATGCGTACGGCAACACCGAAACCCACCAACTCTGGGATGCGCTCGAGGCCGAGAGCGGCGAGCCGGTGCGCCGGATCATGGACGCGTGGATCTTCCAGCCCGGTTACCCGGCGATCGAGGTCCGGCGCGACGGTGACGTGGTGCGCTTCTCGCAGCATCGGTTCGCGCCGTCGCTGAGCGACGACGCGACCACGTGGCCGGTGCCGTTGATCGTCCGCCAGATCACGCCGGATGGCGACGTCGTCGAGCGCGTACTCGTCGAAGCCGACGGGCTGGAGCTCGTATTGGCGCACGCAGACGCCCTCGTGATCGCGAACGCAGGCGGGGCCGCTTTCGTGCGCACCTTCTATGACGACGAGCTCCGGTCTCGGCTCGTGGCGCGCGCCCAGGAGCTGTCTC
>JBDUBL010000096.1:0-6615 GCA_040004125.1 Actinomycetota bacterium | reverse complement strand
AGAATTGTGCCGGAGATTGGACCCTGTTGGATAAGGAAATGGACAAGGCGCTCCCGCCGTACCGTCGACGCGTCCACGCTTGTGCTGCCGCGAACGGAGCCGTTGGGGTCGCTGCCGTTCGTCGAGCTGACGTCGTCTCGAGAGCCCGCGACCCGCACTGAGCCGTTGCGCGGGCAGGGCCGCGAATACCTCACGGTCCGCGCGTACCGCCCCGGCGACCCGATGCGCCATGTGCACTGGGGGCTCACCGCGCGCCACGGCGAGCTGATGGTTCGAGAGTTCGAACAGGAACGCACGCCGCGCCTCGCCATCTGGGTCGATACCGAGCATACGGACGTGGAGGCGCTCGATCGCTGCTGCACGGTGGCGGCCTCGGTCGTGGAGCGGGCGACGGCCACCGGCGCGGGGATCCGCCTGACCGCCGCGAGCCCCGAAGGGCTCGCGGTCGCGACAAGAACCCATCATCTCGAGTATCACCGCTGGTTGGCGCGGCTCGAGCCCAACGGCGTCGCCGCGACGACCGCGCTCGGCTGGTTGTGCGAGGGCCCGGTGCTCGGCGTCGGCACGTTGCTGGCCACCTTTCCCGTTTGGCCCGGCAGGCCCCTTGAGGGGCTTCGGGCCGCCGTCGAGGACGTGTTGGCGGTCGTTCCCCGTGTCGTGCTGGTGCCGGTAACGGCTGCTGAGGACCGGACGGAGTGGACGCCGTTTCGCCAGGCGGGCGCCGAGGTCATGCCCTGGGCTGAGGGGACGCCGCTGCAGCAGGCTTTGGGGCGTGCCGGGGCGTCGGCGGGGGTCGCGTGAGACGGCTGGGCATCTCGGGCGCGAGGGCGCTGCCCGAAGACTCGATCGCGATGCGCGTCGTCGTGGCGCTCGCGGTCGAGGTCGGGTTGGTCGCCGTGATCTCCCAAGGGGTCGTCAGCGAGCGTATCGCCCTGGTCGCGCTCGCCCTCGCTCCGTTCGGCTATCTCGTTTCGCACCGGCGCCGGGGGCGTCCCAACGTCGGGATCAAGGTCGCGTTGGCCGCGGGGCTGCTCCTCGCTCTCGCCCGGTTCCTTGGTCAGATGGGAACGGTCACGTCGCCCGATGCCGCCCGCGCCCCGTTGGCCGCCTTGTTCGTGTGGGTGCAAGTGCTGCATGCATTCGATGTACCGAGACGGCGCGACCTGGCGTTCTCGATGGTGTCGAGCACCACCTTGATCGCCGTCGGGGGAGCTCTCGCGCTCACGTCCTCCTACCTGGGGCTGCTGCTCGCGTGGGCGCTCCTAGCGGGTGCCTGGCTCTGGCTCTCGGCGCGACCGCTGGCAGGAGACCTCGACACGGCGGTCGCGGTGGCGCGCACCCGCGATGGTTCCCGGGGTCGTCTCGCTCCGGTCCGAACCGCCGTGTCGGCCGCAACCGCTGCTCTGCTGCTCGCCGTCGCGATCTTCTCGCTGCTTCCGCGTGTGCCCTCGACGATGGTGCGGGCGCTGCCGTTCCGGATGTCGCCGGGGGCGGCGACCGCCCCGCCCGGGGACGGCGTGCAGAACCCTGCTTTGCCGCCGCCGACCGACGGGTCCGTCGTGGACTTCTCCTCGAACGGGTATCCGGGCTTCAGCGACGTCATGGACCTTCGTGCCCGTGGCACGCTGTCCGATGACATCGTCTTTCGGGTGCGCGCTTCGTTCGCATCGCTGTGGCGGGCGGAGGTGTTCGACACCTATGACGGCAGCACATGGACCCGATCGACGTCGCGGTTGTTGCCGCTCGTGGCAAACGACGCCGGCGGCTACGACATGCCGTCGGCGGTCGCACCGTCGACGGATGGCCGGACCCTCGTGCAGACCTTCTTCATCGAGCAGCAGCAGCCGAACGTGTTGTTCGCGGCGGGGGAGCCGCGCACGGTCTACTTCCCCTCGGGCGGTCTGCGCAGCGATCCGGACCGTTCGATCCGCTCGCCGATCTTCCTGGATCAGGGGCTCGTGTATTCGGTCGAATCCACGATCCCGACTGCGACACCCGAGCAGCTGCGCGCGCTCGGACGGATACCGCGACTTCCTGGTAGCGCCCCCACACAGCGGATGCTGCAGCTGCCCGCGACGTTACCCCAACGTGTGCGTGACCTGGCGGCTGCGATCACGGCGGGTACGAGCACCGAGTACGACGCGGTGCAGGCCGTGCAGCGATGGCTGCAGACCAACACGAGGTATGACCTCACGGTCCCACGCGAGCCCGACGGCGTGGACGCGGTCGACCACTTCCTGTTCGAGACGAGACGAGGCTTCTGCGAGCACATCGCGGCGTCGATGGCGGTGCTCCTTCGATCCCAGGGGATCCCCGCGCGCATCGTGACCGGCTACGGCCCGGGGGAACGCAACCCGTTCACGGGGTACTTCGAGGTGCGGAACTCCGATGCGCACGCCTGGGTGGAGGTGCTCTACCCGGGATACGGCTGGGTGCCGTATGACCCAACCTTCGGGGTGCCGCCGGTGCCGGATGCATGGGGGTCACCGGCCGGCGCCGATCTTGTGGCCTGGGTCGCCGATCAGGTCGGGCGGGTGGTCCCGAGCGGTCTTCGCACACGGGTAGGTGACGCAGCACGCGGTGTGATCGCGGTGGCGCGAGCCGGGATCGATGCCTGGCCGTGGCTCCTCGTGGTTGCCCTGGCCGGGGTTGGGGTCTGGCTCCTACGCCGGCGTCGACGGTCGCGCCCCGCGCCGGCGCCCGACGCGATCGCGGCGGCCTATACGGAGCTCCTGGCGGCGCTGGCGACCGTGGGCCACGCACCAGACCCCGCGAATACGCCGGCGGAGATCCGCCGGGCCGTGGCTGCTGACGATCGACTGGACGGCGAGGCAGCGGATCAAGCCGCGCTCGTGCTGGTCACCGTGCAGCGCGCTCGGTTCGCGCGGCCGCCGGATCGCCCGGGCGACGTCGACGTGATGCGGGCGTTGGCCGCGGCGAGCCGGGTGCGCGAGCTGATGCGGCACTCCTAGCGCGCTCGCGGTAGCCTTCCGGCATGTGCCGAAGCATCAAGCGTCTGCGGGAGGGCGCCGAGGTCGTACCCGACGATGAGATCCGCGAGGCGGCGCTGCAGTACGTCCGCAAGGTGAGCGGGTTCCGTCAACCAACGGCGAAGCACCGCGAAGCGTTCGATCGCGCGATCGCCGAGATCGCCAAGTCATCCAAGGAGCTGCTGGACGCGGTTGCGCAGGAGCTTGCGTGAACGCAGAGCCGCGGGTGATGTCCGGCGGGCTCCCGTTCGATCCGGCTCCCGAGGAGATGCGGGCGATGGCGGCGACCGTCGCCGAGGCGCTGATCGCATGGATCGGCGGGCTTGGCGACGCACCCGCTGAGGCGACCGACGGCGCGCTCGAGCTTGCACGCCGACTGCGCGCCGTCCCACCCGAAACCGGCACCCAGGACTTCCGCGCCGTGTTGGACGACGCCCTCGAGGCGGCCCGGCACACGTTCGAGTATTCCGGCCCGGGCTATCTCGCCTATATCCCCGGCGGTGGGCTGTATACGGCGGCGCTCGCGGAATTCCTCGCCCAGGGTCTGAACCGCTACGTCGGACTGTGGCAGCCGAGCCCGGCGATCGTGCAGCTCGAGGAGAACGTGACGCAGTGGCTGTGCGGCCTGTTCGACTTCCCGCCCGCGACATCCCAAGGGGTGCTCACCTCAGGGGGATCGTTGGCGAATCTGTCGGCGGTGGTCACCGCGCGCCACACGAGGCTGGGCGAGGACTTCCTCGACGGGACCTACTACGTGACCGACCAGGCGCATGGCTCGAACACGAAGGCCGCCACGATCGCCGGGTTCGCCAAGCGCAACTTGCGTCTCGTGCCGACCGATGCCGAGCTCCGTATGGATCCGGCCGCCCTCGGGTCGATGATCGCAGCGGATCGGGCGGCGGGACTCCGACCGTTCATGGTCGTGGGGGCGGCCGGGACGACAAACACAGGCGCCGTAGACCCGCTCGACGCGATCGCCGACGTCGCCCAGCATGAGGGTCTCTGGTTCCACATCGACGCCGCCTACGGTGGGTTCTTCCAGCTCACAGATCGGGGGCGAGCGCGGTTCCGAGGGGCCGAGCGCGCGGACTCGATCACGCTGGACCCGCACAAGGGCATGTTCCTGCCGTATGGCACCGGCGGCCTGATCGTGCGCGATCGCGAGGCGATGCGCGATGCGCACTTCGAAGGCGCCGCCTACCTGCAGGACCTGCCGCCCAGCGGCGAGTTGCCGAACTACAACGAGCTCACGCCGGAACTGTCCCGCGATGTCCGCGGGCTGCGGGTCTGGTTCCCGCTGGTGCTGCACGGCGTCGAGGCATTCCGCGATGCGCTGGACGAGAAGCTCGATCTGACGACGCGGATCACCGCTGCGCTCCGGGCGGATCCGAACATCGAGATCGGGTGGGATCCGCAGCTGACGGTGGTCGCCTTCCGAATGCGCGGGGGCGACGAGGAGCGGTCCCGGCGTCTGCTCGAGCGGATCAACGCGACCAAGCGGGTGTTCCTGTCCTCGACCTTGGTGCGAGGCTCGTACTGGCTCCGCGTGTGCATCGTGTCTCATCGGACGCATGCCGACCGCATCGATGAGTGCGCGGCCATCATCGGCGAGGCCGCCGCCGCGCTGGCGTAGGCGATGCCCGAACTTCCCGAGATCCGCGGGCTGGCGGAGCGCCTGGACGTGGTCATGACCGGGGGGGTCATCGAGGCGGCCGACGTGTTGTCGTTCTCGTCGCTCAAGACCGTGGCCCCGCGGCCGACGGACCTCGTGTGTGCGACCGTCGCCGACGTCGCGAGCCTGGGGAAGTACGTCGTGGTTACCGTCGAGGATGGGCGACGGCTGGCATTCCACCTCTCCCAGGGTGGGCGTGTGGACGTGGAGGCCCCGCCCAAATCGACGAAGCCGCGCGGAGCGGTGGCTCGGGTCCGGCTCGCAGAACGCCCGTCCGTTCTGCTCAAGGAATTCGGCCGGCAGCGCAAGGTCGGCTGGTGGGTGCTTGCCCCCGGTGACGAGGGCCCGATGGCCAAGCTCGGCCCGGAGGCGCTGGGTGCCGCCGCCGACGTTTGGCTGCGAACCGCGACGGACAACCGGCGCGTGCACACGATCCTGCGCGATCAACGGACTATCTGCGGGATGGGGCGTGGGTACACCGATGACGTGTTGCACGAGGCCATGCTGTCGCCGACCGCACAGCTGGCGAAGCTCGATGTCGAGCAGCGCGAGCGATTGGTGCGCGCGATCCATGCGATCGTTACCGCCGCGCTCGACGTGGAACGGCGCCGCACCGGCGGCCTGCCCACCAAGCTCGGCGATCACTTCACGGTGCACAACAGGACGGGTCAGCCTTGTCCGCGCTGCGGCGAGACACTGTGCAGAGTGAGCTACGAGTCGCATGAAGTCGTCTACTGCCCAGCTTGCCAGACGGGCGGCAAGGTGCTCGCCGATCGCCGCCTGTCGCGACTTCTGCGATGAGGACGGCTCAGCTTGCGACGTCGAGCGCGTCGGGGCTGCCCTCGACGTCGGGGGAGACGGGGCCTGCTCGATATCGCGCCCCATCGGGCCGGTACCAGCGGAGTTCGGCCTCCGCGTCACCCTTGATCCACCAACCGTATTCATGCACGAGTTTGTGATGCCACGAGCACAGTAGCGCCAGGTTGCTGAGATCGGTGCCGCCGCCGTCGCGCCAGAACACGATGTGGTGCACCTGGGTGAACCCGCGGGTGCCGCACCCGGGGAACCTGCAGCCCTTGTCCCGGAAACGCACCTGTCGTAGCAACCAGGCGGGTGGCACCCGCGTGATGCGGCCGACGCCGATCACACGCCCGGCGGCGTCTTCGTGCACGGTCTCGATCCGGGCCGCACACAGGAGCCGTTCCAGCACCGTTTGCTGCGCGATGCCGCCGCCTTCGATCTCGGCCGCGGTCACGACCCCGGCCGGCTGCCCGACGCGGGCGTGGATCACGACCGTCGCGCGCTCCGGATCCGGATCGGCCGCCAGTCTGGCCGAGCACAGCGCCACGAGCGCGTCGGCACGACGCGCCGTCCCCGTCCCCATCGGGCGCTCGCCCGGCATCGGCGGGATCGTCGCGGTGATCCGGTCGATCGCCTGTGCAACCGTCGCGCCCTGCGCGGCGGGTAGCTCCGCGTGCATCTCGAACCGCCGGCCTTCGTCGCGATAGGACCACGACACGGACCGCACCTCGTCGTCGTGCACCGCCTCGTCATCATCGATGCGGCGCAAGACGTCACCCTCATGTCGGATGCGCGCTGCGGAGACCCGCGCGGCCCATTCGACCAGTTGATCCTCGGTCTCATCGGTGGCGAACCGAGTGAGTTCGATCACTTTGTCGACGCCGAGCGCACCCGTTTCGAGCGCGCTTGCGACCCGGGGAAGCCCCCCGAGCGCATGGGCCGCCTCGATATACCGGCGAGCCTTCCAATCCGAGATGCCGTAACGCATCCAGAGCCAGTGCGCCAGGTCGCGGGCCCCGTCGTCGGCCCAGAGCGCCGCTCGGTCAGCCTCGACGATCAGTTCGAGGAAGCGTTGGTGTGCGGCGCCGAGTCGCGCATGAGCGGTGTCGAGACGTGCGAGGAGTGGATCCGGGATCCGTTCGCTTCGTTCCA
>JBDUBL010000036.1:0-22575 GCA_040004125.1 Actinomycetota bacterium | reverse complement strand
GCTTGGCTGCCGACTTCCGCTTCGCCGGCTTGCGCTTGGCTGCCGACTTCTTGGCGGCCGGCTTGCGCTTGGCTGCCGACTTCCGCTTCGCCGGCTTGCGCTTGGCTGCCGACTTCTTGGCGGCCGGCTTGCGCTTGGCTGCCGACTTCCGCTTCGCCGGCTTGCGCTTGGCTGCCGACTTCTTGGCGGCCGGCTTGCGCTTGGCTGCCGACTTCCGCTTCGCCGGCTTGCGCTTGGCTGCCGACTTCTTGGCGGCCGGCTTGCGCTTGGCTGCCGACTTCCGCTTCGCCGGCTTGCGCTTGGCTGCCGACTTCTTGGCCGCGGGCTTGCGCGCCGCGGTCTTCTTCCGGGCCGTCGACTTCTTCGCCGCCGGCTTGCGTCCCGCCATCTTCCTCTTGGCGGTCCGCTTCTTGGCTGCTGCCATGCTGCCCCCTTCCCTTTCCGTTCGTCTCGGGCTCTAGGAATTGGCCCTTACGACGCCATGCGCTTCAGGCGTCGCCGTTCCCGTTCGCTCATGCCGCCCCACACGCCGTATCGCTCATCGCGACGCAGCGCGTAGTTGAGGCACTCGATCCGAACGGAACACTCGCTGCAGATCCTCTTGGCCTCCCTCGATGAGCCTCCCTTCTCGGGGAAGAAGATCTCTGGGTCATAGTCGCGACACCGCGCTCGTTCTTGCCAAGGGATGTAGTGATGCACTCTTCAGCTCCCCCTAGAATCACACGCGTGTGATTCTGCAGGAAGAAGTACCCCGATGACAAGGGGTTCAACGAAGGAATCTTTTTTCTCACCCTCACGGTCTAGTGCTCATGGTGGCGTTTCAATCGTGCAGGCGCAAGCGTTTCGGACACGTTTCCGCACGGTAAACCTGGTTGACGGAAACGGTCAGCGTGGTTGACCGACGCGTGCATCTGCAGCGTCATCGACGCGAAGAATCCGGTCGTATGTCGTCGTTCGCACCGCCGGGATGCGGCCGATCGCGCGGATCGCGGCGTCGAATCCGTCGGGCGTCATCTCGATCCCCCACTGCGCGCCGGCCATGCGACTGATCGTCTCTTCCATGAGCGTGCCACCGAAATCGTTCGCGCCGGCCTGCAAGATACGCTGGCACGCATCGACTCCGAGCTTCACCCACGAGACTTGGATGTTGTGGATAACGTCGTCGAGCAGGATGCGCGCGATCGCATGCATGCGGAGGTTGTCGTCGAAAGACGGCCCCGGTCGCGCAGCGCCGGCGAGATAGATCGGCGCGTTGCGATGCACGAACGGCAGCGGCACGAACTCGGTGAACCCGCCGGTATCGGCCTGGATCCGCGCCAAACGGCGGATGTGGAAAACCCAGTGTGGGGGCGCGTCGACGTGGCCGAACATGATCGTGGATGAGCTGCGGATGCCGAGCCCGTGGGCGGTCCGGATGATCGATTCCCACGTATCGGCGGGCAATTTTCCTTTGGTGAGGAGCCAGCGAACGTCATCATCGAGGATCTCGGCGGCGGTTCCGGGCATCGTGTCGAGCCCGGCATCGCGCAGTTCTTCAAGGAACGCGGCGTGCGAGACCCCCTGTTTGGCGGCGCCGCTCATGATCTCCATCGGACTGAACGCGTGGACGTGCATGCCCGGAACGCGCGCCTTCACGGCTCGGATCAGGTCTCCATAGAAGGAGCCGGGAAGGTCCGGATGGATCCCTCCCTGGACGCAGATCTCCGTCGCGCCGGCGAGCCATGCCTCCTCAGCGCGATCCGCGACCTCGTCCAGGGTGAGCGTGTAGGCCTCCGCGTCCACCTCGCGCTGTGCGAACGCGCAGAACCGGCACCCGACGTAGCAGACGTTGGTGAAGTTGATGTTGCGGTTCACGACGTAGGTGACCTCGGGCCCGACAGCCCCTGCGCGCAGGTCGTCGGCGACGCGACACAAGGCGTCGAGGGCGGCTCCGTCCGCGCGGAACAGTGCGAGTGCGTGTTCGTCGCTGATCGGGCGCCGCGCCTCTGCGAGACGCAACGCCTCGCGGATGTCGGCGTCGAGGCGCTCCGGTTCCATCCGCTCGGCAGTCCACGCGGCGGTGATCGCGTTGTCGGCCGAGAAGGCGCCGTAGACGGGCTCGGCGTCGGCCCGCATTCCCGCGTCGCCGGCCTTCTCGAAGGTGAGCGCGATCGCCCGGGGCTTGTAGGCGAGCTCGGGATCCTGCCAGGCGATCGGCTCCGGCCGCTGGCCCACGACGGCGAGCCCACCCGTGCCCAGCAGCGCCGTAATCGGGACTCGCATCTTGCCCGCGATCCAAGGATCCGGCTGCTCCGCGTAGCGAGGGTAGATCGCGAGACGCTCTCGGAGCTCCTTTCCTCGCGAGGCCGTGGTCTCGGCGAGCGCCGCGATCTGTGGCCACGGGCGCTCCGGGTTCACGTGATCCGGCGTGAGCGGCGACACGCCGCCCCAATCGTTGATGCCCGCATCGAGCAGGCGCAGACGCTGCTGCTCGTCGGAGAGGTTGGGCGGCGCCTGCACGCTGACGTGTGGCCCCATCACGATCCGCGCCACGGCGACCGCGGCCAGGAACGGCTCGTCGCCGGGCTCGGGCGCGCGGTGCATCGCCGTGCCCGGCTTCGCTCGGAAGTTCTGCACGATCACCTCTTGGATGTGGTGGTAGCGCAGATGCATGTCGCGGATCGCGAGGAGGGACTCGGCACGCTCCCGAGAGGTCTCGCCGATCCCGACGAGGATCCCGGTCGTGAACGGGATGGCAAGCCGGCCGGCGTCCTCGATCGTGCGAAGCCGAACGGCGGGCATCTTGTCGGGCGACCCGAAGTGCGGCCCACCTTTGGCTGAAAGGCGCTCGCTCGAGGTCTCGAGCATGATCCCCATCGAAGCGCTGACGTGCTTGAGCCGGGCGAGCTCCTCATAGGTCATGACGCCCGGGTTCAGATGCGGCAGCAGTCCGGTGTCTTCGATCACCCGGATCGAGGCGGCGCGCACGTAGTCGAGCGTCGAGCTGTGCCCTCGAGCATCGAGCCACGCCCGTGCCTCGGGGTAGCGCTCCTCCGGGCGGTCCCCAAGCGTGAACAGCGCCTCCTTGCAACCGGCGTTCGCCCCTGCCGCCGCGATCGCCACCACCTCGTCGGGGGTCAGGAAGGGCGCGACGAGCTTGGCGGGAGGCTTCGCAAAGGTGCAGTAGTGGCAATGATCGCGACACAGCATCGTGAGCGGCACGAAGACCTTGCGGGAGTAGGTGACCGTGTCGCCCCAGCCGAGGTCGCGGAGTCTCGCGGCGATCGCGAGCAGATCGACGAGCGCGTCGCCCTCGGCCTCGAGCAGGGCCGTGAGCTCATCGGTCGACAACGACTTGCCGGCATCCGCGCGGGCCAGCGCGCGTCGGCGCGCCGCGTCGGTCGTCGTGGCGGCGGTCCCGTCGGCCATCGCGGGCGAGCCTACTACCCTTGGTCTGTTATGAAGGTGACGGCGCTGGCGGGTGGGATCGGTGCGGGCAAGTTCCTGCGCGGGCTCACGCGGGTGATCCCGGGCGGGGATCTCACCGTGGTGGTCAATATCGCCGACGACATCGTCGTGCACGGGCTGTATGTATCCCCCGACCCCGACTCGGTGACCTATTGGCTCGGCGACGCGTTCGACCGGGAGCGGGGTTGGGGCCGGCGCGACGAGACATTCCGTGCCACCGGGGAAGTCGCCGCGTTCGATCCCGACCGGGCGTGGTTCGGGCTTGGCGACCTCGATCTGGGTACCCATCTGTTCCGGACGGGCCTGCTGTCCGACGGCATACCCTTGTCCGATGCGATGCGACTGATCGGCGAGCGGTTCGGTGTCGCAGCGCGTTTGCTGCCCGCCAGCGACGATCGCGTGGAGACCCGGATCGACTGCCTCGACCACGCAACAGGGGTGGCGCTCGATCTGCACTTCCAGGAGTACTGGGTGCGTCGGCGCGCGGCCGACGCGGTCACAGGCGTGCGTTACAAGGGCGCCGACGCGGCGCGGCCCGCCCCCGGCGTGCTCGCCGCGATCGCCGAAGCCGACGCCGTGGTGTTCTGTCCCTCGAACCCGGTCGTGTCGATCGGCCCGATCCTTGCCGTGCCCGGTGTCCGCGACGCGATCGCCGGCAGGCGCGATCGCGCCGTCGGGGTCAGCGGGATCGTCGGTGGCGGACCGGTTGCCGGGATGGCAGACAAACTGATGCCGGCGGTGGGGATCAAGGTGAGCGCGGCCGGGGTCGCGGAGCACTACCGAGCGTTGCTCAGCGGATGGCTGGTCGACGACGTCGATGCGAGCTCGATTCCCGCGGTCGAGGCGCACGGGGTACGGTGCGCCGCGATGGACACGATCATGACCGACGACGCGCGGGCAGAAGCCGTCGCGCGCGGCGTGCTGGGGCTCCTCACGTGACGATCAGCGTGCGACCCGTCGCCGGCGTGCCCGAGGTCGCTGCGGGTGACGACCTCGCCGTCGTGCTGGGCGACGCGCTCGCACCGATGGGCCTGGCCGAGGGCGACGTCGTAGTCGTGACGCAGAAGGTTGTCTCCAAGGCGGAGGGTCGGATCGTCGAGGACGCCGATCGCGAGGCGGTCATCGCCGCAGAAACCGTACGGGTCGTGGCCAGGCGCGGCGAGCTCCTGATCGTCGAGACGGAGCACGGGTTCGTGTGTGCGAACGCGGGCGTCGACGCCTCCAACGTCGCCGAGGGGTTGCTCACGCTCTTGCCCGAGGACCCCGACGGTTCGGCGCGGCGCTTGCGCGACGCGCTCGCCGAGCGTCTCGGGCTCGATCGACTCGGCGTCGTGATCACCGATACCTTCGGGCGACCCTGGCGCGAGGGGCTGGTGGACGTTGCGATCGGCGTCGGGGGGATGCCCGCAACGGTCGACCTGCGTGGCACGGCGGATCACACCGGCCGCGAGCTCGAGGTCACCGTGATGGCGCTCGCCGATCAGATCGCGGCGGCTGCAGGAATCGTGATGGGCAAGGCCATTCGTGTGCCGGCAGCGTTGGTACGCGGCATCGGTTGGTCAGATGATGCGGGCGCCGCCGCGGATCTCGTGCGCGCCGCCGCCGACGACCTGTTCCGCGAATCGCCCCTGCAGTCGCTGCACGCGCGCCGGACGATCCGTTCGTTCGGAGCCGGCGAGGTCCCGCGCGCTGTGGTGGCCGACGCCGTCGCCGCGGCGTGCACGGCGCCCGCTCCGCATCACACCCGTCCCTGGCGATTCGTGGCGCTCGACACGGCGCCGGCCAGGCATGCGCTGCTCGGCGCGATCGCCGAGGCTTGGCGGGCGGACCTGCGGGGCGACGCGACATCCGAGGCGGTGATCGAGCAGAGGATCGCCCGCAGCGACGCCGTGCTCGGCAGCGCGCCGACGCTGATCGTGCCGCTGGTCCGCTTCGATGGGTCCCATCCCTACCCCGACCCCGAGCGCGCCGTCGCCGAGCGTGAGATGTTCTTACTCGCCGGTGGCGCCGCCATCCAGACCCTCTTGCTGGCGCTGCACGACCAGGGGTACGCGAGCTGCTGGATCAGTTCGACGCTCTTCTGCCAAGAGGAGACGCGCGCAGTGCTCGGCGTCGATGACGGGTGGTACGCGCTCGGGACGGTGGCGTGTGGTCCGATGCCGGAGGGCGGAACCACTCGGCCCCGCCCTCCGATCGAACCGTCCGATTTCCTGCGATGGCCTTCCTTAGGCGAGCAGGCCCCGCACGAAGTAGCCGATGAACAGCAGTGACACCAGATACGTCAGGACGTGGACCTCGCGGCCCTTGCCCTGCATCAGCTTGATCAGGGAGTACGACACGAATCCCGCCGCGACGCCGTTCGTGATCGAGTAGGTGAACGGCATCAGCGTGATCGTGAGGAACGCCGGGATGCCGATCGCGGCGTCGCGCCAGTCGATATCGCCGACGCTCTTCATCATGAGGTAGCCGACGATGATCAGGGCAGGCGCGGTGGCCTCCGGCGGCACGATCCCGGCGATCGGTGAGAAGAACATCGCCAACAGGAACAGCACGCCGACCACGACCGAGGTCATGCCGGTTCGGCCGCCGTCGCCAATCCCCGCTCCCGATTCGATGTAGGTCGTATTCGACGATGACGAGACCGCGCCGCCAACCGCAGCCGCGATCCCGTCGACGAGCAGCACGTTCTTGATGCCGGGCAGCCGGCCCTCGTCATCGAGGAGACCGGCCTCTTTCCCGAGGCCGACGGCCGTGCCCATCGTGTCGAAGAAGTCCGACAGCATGACCGACACGATCGCGGCGATCGCCGTCCAGAAGCTCAGCACCTTGAAGACCTCGAAGTTGAAGTTACCGACGAGCGCGAAGTCAGGACTCGCGACGATCTTCGATGGGAACTGCGCGACCCCCGGCCCGACGGTGTCCCAAATATGTTTGCTGCCCCAACCGATGTTGATGATGGTCGCCACGAAGGTGCCGAAGGCGATGCCGATCAGGATCGCGCCGCGGACGTTGCGGGCGACCAACGCCGCGGTCAGAGCGAGCGTGAGAAGGAAGACGAGGATCCGAAGCGTCGTGAGGTTGGGGTTGATGGTGATCGGCGTGCCGCTGCCGGCCACCACGATCCCGCCGTTCACGAACCCGATGATCGCCAGGAACAGGCCGATCCCGATGCCGATCGCGAGTTTCAGATCCATGGGGATCGCGTCCATGATCATCTGACGAAGACCGGTCAGCACGAGGATCGAGATCACGACGCCTTCGATCACGATCACGCCCATCGCCTGCGGCCAGGTCAAGCCCAGCGCCCCAACGAGCGTGAAAGCCACGAACGCGTTCAGACCGAGGCCGGCAGCGATCGCGAACGGATACTTGCCCGCGATCCCCATGGCGAGGGTCATCACGCCGGCGGCGAGCGCTGTGACGGTGAGCACCTGCGGGAACGCCAGGCTCGTCCCCGTGTTGTCGGGCAGGGCGCCGAGGATCGCCGGGTTCAGGAACAGGATGTAGGCCATCGTGAGCCAAGTGGTCAGCCCGGCGAGGATCTCGATGCGCATCGTGGAGCCGCGCTCGGTGATCTTGAAGTACCCGTCCAGGCCGCCTGGCCCATGAGCATCGGGCACGCGGACCGTCTGGCCCTCCGAGGTTTGTGCCATTGCACCACCCCCCTCTCACGGGCCGGCGCTGACGCCGCCGGCGCCTCGTGGGGAAGGCACGGCGAGCATAAGGACGGCGCCGATCGCATGCAACCAGCCCTGACAGGGGGTTTCGGTACCCTTGGTCGACCGTCAGCGAGGAGTCGAACGAGTGTCCAAGAACCAACCAGACGATCAGCGCCTGACGAAGGCGGAGCGCAAGGAGCAAGCGCGGATCGAGCGCGAGCAGATCCAGCGCAAGCAGTCGAGTCGCAAGCGCAACCGCACGATGATGCTGATCGGCGGGCTGCTGCTTGTCGCCGCCGTGATCGGCGTCGTGGTTCTGCTCGGCGGCAACGACAACGGTCCGACCGACGCCTCGCCGCTGCCGCCTGGCGTCACGCTCCCCGATCCAGCCACGCTGCCGGGCATCATGCAGACGCCACCCCCTTGGTCGAACAATATCGACCAGCTCCCTGAGCGGCTGGCACTTCTTTCCCTTCCGCAACTCAACGACCAGGCCGGCGCCCTTCATCATCACACCCGCCTCTGGGTCTACGTTGATGGGCACCCGGTAGAGGTACCTGCGAACATCGGGCTGTCGCAGCAGGCCGCGTCGCCGCTCCACACACACGACACCGCTGGGGTCGTGCACGTCGAGTCGGCCGACCCGAACTTCGAGCCTGTTCTCGGTCAGTTCATGGACGTGTGGGGGCTGTATTTCACCCAGACGTGTCTGGGCGACGGGTGCAGCAGCGGCGACCGGCAGCTGCGGATCTTCCTCGACGGCCAGCCCTACACCGGTGACCCAACCCTTCTGCCGCTCACGGATCAAGCCGCGGTGGTCGTCACGATGGGCACGAACGCTCAGCTGCCGAACCCGATGCCGGACACGATCGCCTTCGGCACGCAGGGCTGATGGCGAAGAAGAAGCGCAAGCGTCGTGCCGCGCGGGCCGGCGCGACGCCGGAGGGCTCGGCTCTCACGCCATCCGCGGCGTCCATCGCTCGACGGGAGAGAAAAGAAGCCGCCCGGCTCCAACGCGAACGAGACGCAAAGGCGCAGGTGCGCCGAGGAGCTCTTCGACGCGGCCTGATCGGTGGACTGGTCGGCCTGATCGTCTTCTTCGCGATCTCGTGGTTCACGAACCGGGCGCCCGCCGCGCGGCCGTATCCGCAGGCGGCGATCGACGCCGGGGTCGCGGCCAGCTGCTCGGAACTACAGACCCCGAGCGCCAACCCCGAACGGGGGCACCTGGATCCGGGCGAAGCCCACACGTACACCGACCACCCCGCCACGTCGGGCATCCACGACCCGACGCCGCTCGGCAGTCACGGTGTCTTCCCGTCGCCGGTAACGGAGACCCAGGCCGTCCACTCCCTCGAGCACGGGTCGGTGATCATGTACTACCGGGCGAGCAGCGATACTGCAGGACTCAACGACGCCACGGTGCAGGCGCTCGGTCCGATCGCGACGAGCAGTCCGGCCACGTACCTGATCCCCTACCCCGACCTGCCCTCGAGCACCGCGCTGGCGTACACGGCATGGAACAAGCTGGTCACGTGCCCAGCGAACATCAAGCCCGACCAGGCTGTCACCATCGCCCATGGCTTCATCGACTCGTTCGCATGCACGAACAACGCACCCGAAGGCAAGAACGGCGACGGCTGCTGATCAGCCAACGCTGACGGTGCACGAACCACCGAGGCACGCGATATGGCCGTGTTGGAACCCGGCGTGGACGCCTCCCGCCGGTCGGGTCAACACGCGCGTCGCGGGCAGGCCGAGCGCCCCACCGGCGCCGCCGTGGTGGAGATAGGCGGCCAGGATGTTGCCCCAAAGCGCGTGGGCCCCCGCCGCCGGTGAGAAGTAGATGCGCCCCCCGGCGAACATGATTCGTTTGCAGCCCCTGCACGTGCTCGAGCGGAGCGTGAGGGCCGCCGGAGCGCTGGTCGGCACGCCAAGCACACCGGCGGCCGCGTCCACCGCGCGGAACTCCCGATCGATCGCCCCCCGGAGCCAGACGGTGAAGCCGGACGCCCGGTTCGCGTACACCCCACCCGAGGCGAAGAACTGCTGCGACCCGCCGTGCACCATCCGTTGCGGCGACGTCGGCAGGCCGGGCCGACACCCGACACGGTCGTAGGTGTCGCGGATCTGACCACGGATCGTGCGGTCGCTGTTGATCCACACCCGCTCGTCGTACCACCCGAGCGCAGCCTTCATCTCCGAACCCGTGACCGTCGCGTCTCCCGATCCGCCAACCGCAACCGCGTTGATGATGCGACCGCCATCGCCGCGATGGATCGCATCGAAACGCCGGATCTTGCCGATCGAGCCCGTGTAGGGCGCAAGCCGCGATGTCACATCGTCGGCCGCGTAGGTCTTGGTCCAGTCGGTCCAGGGGTTCGCGCCGGTGGACTCGCCCGGATCGCACACACCCGTGAGCCACGGGATGGCGTAGGCAGGATCTCCGCCGTGCCACACGTCTTGGACGCTGTCCGAATGTCCGCCGTCGGATGCCGCGTAGAACGCCTGGATCAGCGTCCCACGGTAGGTCACAACCTGGCCGGCGGTCGAGGTGACGGCCTTGACCCACCGATCGCCCTCGGTGCCGCCCTCCCGGTTCCAACCGATATAGGTCTGGTCCGACGCGCCGTCGGTGATGTCGCAGTTGCAGTCGGCCCGCCGTCCGTAGTGCTTCATGTCGTAGGCCGCGTAGGTCCGAGCAGCGACGGCCTGCGCGCGCATCGCCTCCATCGGCCAGGCCGCGGGCACCTCCCCGAGCCCGCGCAGATAGTCCTCGAAGTGCACGCGCGCGATCAGTCGCTCGACGCACCCGTCCCCGTCGCCGCACGAGGTGAGGTTCATCTCGATCGAGCCGCGGCCGTAGGAGAAGCCCTGGTACCAGATCGCGTCCGCCTCGGGTATGAAGACGCGAGCGCCGGTATCCGCGTATGTCGCGATCAGGTTCTTCGCCGCCCCGCCCCAGAGATGACCCCCGACCAGGTGCCCGTCGTGGGTCCGCACGGCCCATGCGTGTTGCTTCGCCACGACGCTCCAGGTATCACCGACGGGGATCTTGCCGATCAGCGCGCCGCCGGCCGATCCAAGCCACAGGCGCACCGGACCGACCTGTGCCCGAAGGTGCACGATCGAGCGCCCCGAGGTGAGCCCGACACGGATCGACCTCGGCAGGCCGGTCGGGGTGTCGACGGCCGTCCCTTGATAGAAATGCGTCAGGATCCGTTGGTGGTCCCAGCCCATCTGAGCGAGACCGTAGGCACCCCATTGCGACATCCCGAGACCGTGACCGTCTCCGGAACCGTAGAACGAGAAGCCGCCCGATGCGGAAGCAATACCGATGGGCAGGATCGCGATCGCCACCAGCGTGGCAAGGACCAGACGTCGAGCGCGGCAGCGCATCGTTGCGGAGCTCCATCCCCCGGCAGCTGCCGGACCCCTGAGACATCGACCCGGATCCTTGCGCCATTGAGTCGGGCGGTCGGGGGATGTCGCTGAGCCGCGACCCACGCGAGGTCCGTTAGGAGGGAACGGCTTCGCCGTCGGTTGGGACCTTCGTGTCGGTCACGACGAGCCCGTCCGGCACGCGGGCGCCGGCCCCGAGCACCGACCCCGTGACCCTCGCGTTCACACCGATGTGTGCCCCCGGACCGACGATCGAGGCGCGGACGATCGCTCCCTCGGCGACCGAGGCGCCCGGGTGGATCACGCTGTCCTCGATGGTTGCCCCGGCGCCGACGCGGGCCTCGGCGCCGATGCTGCTGCGCGTTCCGAGGTTCGCGCCGAGCTCGATGTCGGCCGTCGGGGCCACCCAGGGAGACTCGTAGTCCACCCCTCGCATGCGTCCGGCGAGCATGTCGAAGTGTGCTTGGAGATATTTCTCCGGCGTACCGAGGTCCATCCAATAACAGTCCCCCAGGAAACCGAAGACCGGGTGACCCGCGTCGATCACCGCCGGGAAGATCTCGCGCTCGATCGAGATGGCATGGTCGGGCGTCCAGGCCCGGAGCACCGCGGGGTCGAGCAGGTAGGTGCCGGCGTTGATGTCGCCGGGGGTCGCGGTCTCGGGTTTCTCCCGGAACTCCAACACACGCCCGTCGGGTCCGATCGGGACCAGCCCGAAGGCACGCGCGTCCTCGACGTGGTGCAGGGCGATCGTGACGCTCCCGGCACGCTGGCGATGGAACGCCAGCATCGCGGTGAGGTCGAGATCGGTGAGGATGTCGCCATTGACGGCGAAGAACGGCTCGTCGCCGAGAGCCGGCAACGCGTTGACGATCGCCCCGCCCGTGCCGAGTGGCTCTGGCTCAGTGATCCAGGTGATCTTGGGCTCATGATGTCGCGCCTGGATGAAGGGGTGGAACGCTTCCTCGAGGTAGGGAGACGACATCACGACCTCGTCGACCCCATGACGGAGCAGATGATCCAACTCATGGTCAAGGATCGGTCGATCAACAAGAGGCAACAATTCCTTCTTGATCGTCTCGGTCAATGGTCGAAGCCGTGTCCCGAAACCTCCGACCAGCATCACGGCCTTCATCGGTTCTTCATCCTTCCCAGAGCCCACGCAACCTCGGCGCGCACGCGAAGCGCGAGCCACGCCACCGGCAAGGTTACGCGACGCCAGCCCGCCGCCCGGTGCAGCACGTAGTACCGGTACAGGCTGTCCGAGTGCATCACGACGAGCCGGTGGGGCCGGCGGTCCCCGCCCGTCGAGACGCCGACCGCGTGCGTGATCTCGACCTCCGGTGTGAAGACCACTGTCCAGCCGGCGTCCCGCAGGCGGGTCGCGATATCGAGTTCCTCGGCGTACAGCGGGAACCCTTCGTCGAAGCCACCCACCGCGTCGAAGGCCGCGCGCGGGATCAGCATGCAGGCGCCGCTGACCCAGTCGACCTCCCGTTCGGTCGTGCGGTCCCACCCGTCCATCTGATACCGCCTGGTGAACGCATTGTCCGTGCGCACCAGCGAGAGAAACGCGTGCCCCATGGCGTCGATCACGCTCGGGAACCGCCGGCCGCTGGGGTAGACGGTGCCATCGGGGTTGCGCACCATCGGACCGACGATGCCGGCGCGCGGGTGCGCGCGGGCGACGTCGACCAGATCCTCGAGCGTGCCGTGGAACCACTCGGTGTCGGGGTTGAGGAACAGCACGTATGGGGCCTGGGTCATGGCCGCGCCCTGGTTCCATGCGGGCGACAAGTACCGGTTCGTCGGGTTGCGGATCAGCCTCGCGCCGGGCACCGCCGCCACCGCCGCCTCGGCGCTGCCGTCGTGAGAATCGTTGTCCACGACGACGACGTCGACCGCGATCGCGCCGCGATCGGCCTCGAGCGAACGCAGACAGCGCCTCAGCCACTCCCCGGTGTTGTAGTTGACGATCACGACCGCCAGGACGGCGGCCGGTGTCTTCGTCATGCCTGCGGCGAGCCCTGCGCCACGAGCAAGATGCCGAGCACGATGCAGGCCACGCCCGCCCAGCCCAGCGGGGGAACGTGCTCGTCCAGGAACAGGATCGAGGCCGCCACGATGATCACATAGCCGAGCGCGGCGAACGGATAGGCGAACGACAACGACGTGCGCGACAGCGCGAAGATCCACAGCACCGCCGAGACGGCGAAGATGCTGAGACCGACCCACACGAGGATGCTGGTCGCGATCTGCTTGAGCCCGTCGCCGGTCATCGCCAGCTGCCCGCCGTTGGCATCCGTCACGTGGTTGATGCCGATCTTGAGGGTGACCTGGGCGGTCGCCGCAAGGGTCACCGAGACGAGGATCAAGCCGATGGTCATCCGCCGGTCGCCTTTCTGCGTGGGTGTCATGGTGGTGTCGCTCACAGGTCCTCCATCCGGACCGTCACGGGGATCGAGAGCTGGTCGCGGCGCCCTTCGGCCTGCTGCACCTCGAACGAATAGCGCTCGTCTTGCACGTGGTACACGCGCGCGTTGTCGCGTGAGTGCACGCCGAGCGTGATCCAATACTTTCCGCCGGTGACCGGGATCGGTCCGAGCGCGAACCCGACGCGACGCCCCCCGTGGATCGTGCCGAGGTCGAGACCGAGCCTCGCGGTGTCGTTGCCGAACACATAGCTGTTGGTTGCGTCGTGCAACGCGAACGAGACGACCGGATCCTCGATGGGCTCGGGCGCGCGCAACTCGATCTGGATCGTCAGGGACTCCCCGGAGCGCACGGGACCCTGAAGCGCGCCGCCGTTCTGCAGCAGGTCGACGTGCACGATCTCGACCTCCTTCGAACCCTCTTCCCGGGCGAACTCGAGGTCGTGGTGCAGGATCGTGAGCCGCATCTCTCGCACGACGTCGTCGGGCGAGCCGGAGGTGTGCACACGGCCGTGGTCCAGCATCACGGCGTGATCGCACAACTGCCGAACCACATCAAGCGCGTGGCTCACGATCACGATCGAGCGGCCTTCGCGTTGGAACGAGCGAACCCTATCCAGGCAGCGCGCCTGGAAGGCCTCATCCCCAACGGCCAGGACCTCGTCGATCAGGATGATCTCGGGATCGACGTGCACGGCGCAGGCGAACCCGAGCCGCACGAGCATGCCCGAGGAGTAGAACTTCACCGCGGTGTCCATGAAGTCCTCGAGCTCGGCGAACTGCACGATGTCGTCGTAGACCCCGTCGGTCTCGGCGCGCGACAGGCCGAGGAACGAGGAGTTCAGGTAGACGTTCTCGCGTCCCGTGAGCTCCGGGTGGAAGCCGGCGCCAAGCTCGAGCAGTCCGGCGATGCGGCCTCGCTCGCGGATCAGGCCCTTCGTCGGGCGCAGGATCCCCGCGATCACCTTCAACATCGTCGATTTGCCCGAGCCGTTGTGGCCGATCAGCGCGAGCGAGCCGCCCTGCGGAACCTCGAACGAGATGTCGCGCAACGCCCAGAAGTCCTCGGCGCGCGTCCGGCCCGACAGCAGACGCTGCTTCAGCGAGGTCGGCTTCTCCCGGTAGATGCGGAACCGCTTCGAGACGTCCTGGACCTCGATCGCCGTGGCCATCACAGCTCCTCGGCGAAGTCGCCGGACATCGAAAAGTACAGGCGCCACGCGAGATACACACCCAACAACGCGATGGCGGACGCGATCGAAAGCGCAAAGGCCAACTGACCGGTCGTGAACGGAGCGAGCTTGGTCGCCGCATCGGACGAGTGGTAGAGCGCCCCCTGAAATCCGAACACGATCCAGGCGAGCGGGTTGAGCAGGTAGAGCTTCCACAGTGCATCGCCGTGGGAATACTGCAGCAGGTTCGTATACGCGGTGCCAGCCGGGTACACGATCGGTGTCAGCCAGAACCACACCAAGAGCGCGAGTCCGATCAGATGTTGTACATCGCGATAGCGGACGTTCATCGCCGAAATGAGCATGGTCATCCCGGTGGTGAACAGCAGGAGCGCGACGAACGCGAAGGGATATAGCCAGATCTGATCGAGTACGAATCCGTAGGTCAGGATCACGTAGACGAACAAAACGACTGACTGCAGCACGAAATCGACCAGCGACACCCCCACGGTTGCCAGGGGCAGGATCTCGCGAGGGAAGTAGACCTTCTTGACGAGGTTGGCATTCGCGATGACCGATTGCGCCCCCTGCGACACGGCAACCGAGTACAGGTTCCACGCGAGCAGGCCGGCGAGAAGGAACACGGGGTAGTCCAGGACCGCCCCGCCGAGCATCTTCGACACGAACGTGAACACAGCGAGGAACACGAGCGGGTTCAGCAGAGACCAAACGGCGCCGAGGACCGACGCCGTGTACTTGACCTTCAGCTCCTTGCGGACGAGGTTCCACAGGATCTCGCGGTATCCATAGAGCTCACGCACACGCAAACGGACTCGGAGCCTGGGCGGCTCCGAGGTGCGTTCGGTGACACCGCTCACGGTCGCGATCGGGAAACTCCTTGCGAGAGATGGGCTGCGGCGAACCCGCTGGTCAGGGCGAGTCTAGCAAGGGCCCCTCGGCTCCCCGGCGAACATTCATGATGGATGCGTGAAGCTTTCCAATGCCCGCGCGTAACGCAGCCCGACCCCTTCGGACAGATCGCCCTCGCCCACCCCGAGGTCGGCCAGCGCATCGGCCCACCGGCGCATCGTGGGCGCGACGGGGTCATCGACCAGATGGATCGTCTCGCGGATCGCCTGCGCGTAACCGTGCGCGGTCGCTTCGCTCGCGACGAGCTCCTCCATATGGACCCGGGCTGCGGTCCCGATACGGTCCCGCAGCGCCGGGTCCGCGGCCAGCTCCGCGATCCTCGCTGCGAGCTCTGCCGGGTCGGGCGGACCCGGCGCCACCGTGACCACCGTGCCCGGCGGGCTGTCCAGGTAGGTGCCCGTCGCCGAGACGATGGTCGGTCGCCCCACCTGCATGGCGCGCGCGAGCGACCCCGATACCTCGCCGCGGTGTGGGTACCGGAGGTCCGCGACCGCGTCGGCCGCATGCAACCACCCGAGAAAGTCGATGTCGCTGACGTTCGTGGCGATGTGCAGACGTTGACCCAGACCGGCGGCGGCGGCCACCGGCGCGAAGTCGTAGGTCTCCACGGTCCGTCCGACCACGGCGACATGGACACCGTCGGGCAGGGTCGCGATCGCGGCCAGCAGGCCGTCGAGCTGCTTCGCCTCGTTGACGTCGCCGGCGGCGACCACCAGCGTGCGGGCGCCGCGCGCTTCGGCGGCGGCGCGCAGCCTCGCCCCGGCCGGCGCGGCGCCCGCGATCGCCGCCGGTGACTCCACCGGCGGGTGTGGCACCACGAAGATCGGCGTGCGACAGCCGATCTGCTGCAGATAGCGGCGGCAGAACTCGGCGTGCACCACGATGCCCCGTGCGCGCCGAGCCGCCGCGGCGATCCACGGCATGCGCAGCGGCGGGTTCGCCAGCGCATCGGGAAGCGTCATCAGCTCGCGCGCCTCCAGCGCCTCGCGGATCGCGATGAACCCCAGGCGGTCGCCGCTGGTCTGCAACCCCCGAACGAAGTCGTCCAGCGCCATATCGTGCAGCACGATCAGTCCGGGCGCCTGCCACACCATCCGGTAGATCGGCAGGTGGAAGTCCGCGTTGTTCCCGAGGTGGTAGATGCGCATCCGGTAGCCGGGCAGGGTGGCGAAGTCCTGATCGCGCACCGGCCACACGGGCTCGACCGGCAGCTCGCGCGTGAAACCGATCCGGTCCAGACCATCGATCACGGCGCGGTGGTACGTGGCGATCCCGGTCGGCGCCGGCGGGATCGGGCCGAGCGAGGCGACTTTCTCGATCGTGCGAGGCGCCGAGAGCCGGTCGTTCACGACGCGCCGTGCGCGCCGCAGCGACGAGCGCATCAGTCGAGCAGGCGCGCCACGACCTGCGGCCAGGTCGGGACGACCTCGCGCACGAGCGCGTTGCCCGCGCGACCGAAGCGCTCGGCGAGCGCAGCGTCGGTGAACAACCGGTCGAACGCCTCGGCGATCGCCTTGGCGTCAGGCTCGGCCACGATCCCTGTCGTTCCGTCCGCGACGAACTCCAGCGGCCCACCCGAATCACGCAGGGTGATGACCGGCCGCTCGGCCGCCATGCCCTCGATCGTGACGTAGCCGTAGTCCTCGTCGAAGGGACCGTTGTAGACCGCGCGCGCGCCGAGGAACAGCTCGTGCAGCCGTTCGTCGGACACGCCGATCTCCATGCGAACCTTGTCGCCGAGGCCGAGGTGCTGGATCAGATCGCGCAGCGCCCGCTCGTCGGGGCCGCGGCCGACGAGGACCAGCTTGACCCCGCTGTGCACGTGCTGCATCGCCTGGATCGCGAGCGTCTGGCGCTTCAGCACCTCGAGCCGGCTCGGATAGAAGATGTAGTCGCCGTAGCTCCCCGGCGTCATGCCGAGCAGCGCGCTGGTGGCGGGCGACGGGTGATACAGCGCCTCGGCGGGGATCCGCAGCGCGTTCCACAGCCTTTGCTGCACGTTCTTGGAGTTCGTGAAGATGCGCTTGGCCTCGCCGAGACCCACCCGATCCCCGGCGTGGATCAGATCGCGGACCTGCTCGCCTTCCTCCTGAACCTTCAGATCGCCGTAGTCGGGGTGATCCCACAGCTCGTAGGCGGAGCGATGCTGGTGGATCAGCCACACGATCTTGCGGTCGTGGGGGGCCAGATACGCGGGGAACTTCAGCGCGATGACCGCGTCGATCTTCATGCCGTTGGATTCGCTGACGTCGAAGCTTCGCCACACCGCCATCTGATGCACGATCTCGGCCCCCGGGTACCACTTGCCCGCGATCGTCACGATCTCAGCGTCGTGACCGGCCTCGCGCAGCGACCGAGTCAGCGCTTCGGTGTGCAGCTCGGCGCCGCCGCGGACGAACGACGTTTGCGGGTGCAGGATGGCGATCCTCACGAGGGGTCGTCCTCGGCGCTGTGACGCAGTTCGGCCACCTGTCCCTGCAGGGTAACGACCTCCTGCTCGAGCTCGATCAAACGTTCCGACAGCGCGACCGTCAGGTCCATCGCATCGCCGAGCAGCCGGTCATAGCGCCTCGATGCGAACCGCCCCGATCGGAACGCGAGGTACTTCACCTTGCGCTTCCAGGGCGTCAGCGCCGCGAGATGGGGCTCGCCCAGCGGGATCGGCATGCGCTCGTCCGTGCGCATGTTCGCGACGAACTCGAGCATCTGCTCGCGCACCTGCTTGGTGCCCGCCTGCGGCCGCGCGCCGGTCTCCTGCGACCAATACAGGCTGCGCGACAGCGCCAGGTAGCCCTCGTCGTCGGGTTCCGGCGTCGTCATGGTGGGAGCGTAGCAGCGCCTCTGCGGCCGGGCGCTCAGGTCTTGGGGAACTTGGGGCCCGTGCAATCCGTCCGTAACGGCAGTGGGTCGGGCGCGCGGGGTGTCTGGTGGAAATCGAAGGCGGACAGCATGGGGCTCGCGTTGCGGTCCCGGGCCGTCAGATAGGGACGCAGCGACCAATTGTCCTCGATGAAGCGGATCACGCTGGAGAACTCCCCGGACTCGTGGCTCACCTTCCCGTCGACCGCATACGGGCTCAGCACCATGAGGGGCACGCGGAAGCCGAACCCCAGACGGTCGACGTGGGGTGGCGGCACGTGATCGTAGAAGCCGCCATAGTCGTCCCACGTCAGGAAGATCGCGGTGTCCTTCCACATCGGTGACCGCATGATCGCGTCGACGATCTGCGTCGTCCAGTTCTCTCCATGACAGAACGAGAACTCCGGGTGCTCCGACAACTCGAAGCGCGGCGTGATCCACGTGACGGGTGGCAGCGTGTTCGACGTGATATCGCCGAGCACCTGATCGGTGGGTCGGATGAATTTCGCCCAGCGCGCGGGGTGGTTGCGGTAGCGATCGATCGCGGCATATGCCGACCAGATGTAGCCGCGCTGCTGCTCGGTCGCGGCGTAGTAGGCCCACGGGATGTGGTGCTGTGTCAGCAGGTCGCCCTCCGTCTCGAAGTCGAAGCACGGCGGCACCTTCACCACATTGCCCTCCGAGTCATACACCTCGACCACCTGTTGCGGGGGCGCGTCGCAGCCGAACGTGTTGGAGAAGAAGCCCGGGCGGCGCGGGTTGTCCCGCGCGCCGCCGGATTGGGCGGCGATCGAGTAGAGATGATTGGGAAACGATGGGCCCCACGCCGATGCGAAGAAGTCGTCGAACAACACGTTGTGCTGGGCCCAGTGCCAGTAGTTCGGCAGCTGGTCCCGCTGCAGCTGGGTGTAGGCCCAGCTGCCGGTGGGGCCCTGGTCGAAGCCGTCCATCGCACCCTGGTTCCACGCCAGGATCGAGCAGGCGTAGCAGTGCGGGATGTCCCCCGGCACCCGCCCGTCGGTGCCGCGGCGAAGGGGACGAGGCGCGCCGTGGTCCCTGCCGACCGTCATGCCGTTGGCCCCCGGAAAGGTGCCGAACAGGTTGTCGAATGTGCGGTTCTCCTTGACGAGGAACACCACGTGCTTGATCGGGGTCGTGGTGTCGAACGACGAGGCGTCCACCGTATGCGCCGGCGAGGACGACACGGTCGGGGTGGCAGAGATGTTCGGCGGCGCCGATGTGGACGCGGTATCCGATGATCCCGTGCACGCGACGCCGACGATCGCCGCGACGGTCAGCCCGAGCAGCAGCCTGCGCACCCGCAGGCTCACCCCTCCGGCGGTGGCGCGTCCCAGATCGGACCGTGACAGTCGGTCCGCAGCGGCTGCGGATCGGGTGGTAGCGGGGTCTGGGAGAAGTCCAGCGCACCGCCCAGCCCGCTGGCGATCCGGTCGCGACGGGTCAGCTGGGTAAGCCCCCAGTTATCCTCGATGAAGCGCAAGACGCTGGAGAACTCATACATCGTGTGATCCACGTAGCCGGAGCGCGCGTACGGGCTGATGATCATCGCCGGCACGCGGATCCCGAGTCCGACGTCGTCGAGTCGGACCGGCGGAACATGGTCGTAGAAACCGCCGAAGTCATCCCAGGTCATGACGACGAGCGTGTTCTTCCACGCATCCGAACGCATCAGCGCGTTCATCACCTCGATCGACCAGTTCTGTCCCCAGCAGAAGTTGTACTCGGGGTGCTGGGACAAGGGGAACCGTGGGGTGATCCACGACACCGGTGGCAGGCGGTCGGCCTGGATGTCTCGCACGACATCGTCAACAGGCCGGATGTGTTCGGACCACAGGGTGGCGTTGTTGCGGTACCGATCGATGGCGGAATACGCCGACCAGATATAGCCCAGCTGGGCGTTCGTCGCCGCGTAGTAGGACCACGGGATGTGCTTGGCGTTCAACAGATCGCCCTCGGTTCTGAAGTCGAAGCAAGGTGGGACCTTGACCAAGTAGCCCTCGGGATCGATCACCTCGACATAGCCGTCTTGCGCGATGTCGCAGCCCCAGGACTTCGCATAGCCTTGCGCCTGCATCTGCGCGAGGTTCGGTGGCGGCTGCCACGGGTTGTCCAACGCGCCGCCGGAGGTCGCGGCGATCGAGTACATGTGGTTCGGGAACGACGGCCCCACCGCCGAGGCGAAGAAGTGATCGGCGATCGCGTAGCGCTTCGCCCACGACCAATACGCGCTGATCTGATCCTTGCGGAACTGCGTGAACGCGCCCTGATCCGCGAAGTCGGTCTGGTTGAAGCCGTCCATCGCCCCGCCATCGATCGAGGCCACGTTGCAGTTGTAGCAGTGCGGCAGATCGTGGGCTCGCTGCAGCGACGCATCGGTGAGCGGGCGGGTGAGGCCGTGGTCATCTGCGGTCGAGGCACCGTCTGCCCCCGGGAAGGCGCCGAACATGTTGTCGAAGCTCCGGTTCTCCATGATCAGGAACACGACGTGCTTGATCGGCGTACGGGTCGAAAACGCATTCGCGTCGACGGCCGCCGGCAGGGCCGCGGTCACCGGGTCCGGCGGCGCGTTGAGCTGCTGGCCCGTGACGGGATCCACGGTGCCGGGCGGCGCATCCGATGCCGCCGTGGTCACGGACGGTGAGGCCCCTGGGCTCGAGGGTCGTTGCGTTGCGCACGCCATCGCGACCGCGGCCAGGACCAGGGCGGCAGCGAGGGAGCGGACGAGGAGGTGACGTCGAGGGGAGGCCATCCGCGGGCAAGCCTACCGGGCAAGCATCGCGCGAAGGGCTTCATCCAGCGGCGGGAAAGGCGGAAGCGACAGGTTCTCCACGAACACGCTCGCAAGCGCCGAGCGGGCCGGCCGGGGAGCAGGCAGGGAAAGCTCCGCGACGCGTTGCGCGGTCACCGATCCCGGCAAGTCACCGAGCGCCCGGAGCCGCTGCAAGACGTCGAACCATGAAGCGGCCTCAGGCCCCGCCAGGTGGTAGGTGCCGAACCGGTGCGTCAATGCGAGCGGCAGCAGCCGCTCCGCGAGATGCGACACGAAGGTTGGGGACCCCACGCGATCGGCGAGCCCCGCGGCCGCCTCCCCCGACCGCAGCCGGCGAAGCTGTCCCGACAGATAGTCGTTGCCGCCCCCGAACACGTAGCCGGTGCGCACGATCATGTGTTCGGGGAGCGTCTGGGCGACGAACCGCTCCCCGGAAAGCTTGGACCGCCCGTAGACGCTGAGGGGCCGGGGCTCGTCGGTCTCGTCGTACGCCACGGCCTTGGTGCCGTCAAAGACGTAGTCGGTCGAGACGTGCAGCAGCATCGCTCCGCAGGCGCGTGCGGCCAGCGCGAGCGAGTGCGGGCCTTGCGCATTGTCGCGGAACGCGCGTGCCGGGTCCGTCTCGTTGGCGTCCACCGCCGTGAACGCCGCCGTGTTGAGCACCAGGTCGGGCGCAAGCGCGGGGATCGCGGCCATGACCGCGTGATGGTCGCCGATGTCCAGCTCCGCATGGCCGAGCGAGATCACATCGTGATGCGACGGCGCCGCGGCGAGGAAGGCGCGGCCGAGGCCGCCGCCAGCACCGGTGAGCACGATCCTCACGCGACCCCCTGCGGCGGTCTCGGTCGCGTGACCACGTCAACTGCGTGCGCGGCGTACAGCCATTCCCGGTGCGCGCGATACCACGCGACGGTGGCGGCGAGCCCCTCGTCGAACCCGATCGTCGGCTCCCACCCGAGCGCGCGCACGCGGTCGGCGGCGACGCCGTAGCGGAAGTCATGGCCGGGGCGGTCACCGACGAACGCGATCAGATCATCGGAGACGCCGACCAGCACGACGATCCGCTCGGCGAGCGCGAGGTTCGACAGCTCGGTGCCGGCCCCGATGTTATAGAGCACGCCCGGCGTGCCGCGCTCGAGCACGGTCAGCGCAGCGCGCGCCCAATCCTCCACGTGCAGGAACTCCCGGCGCTGCTCACCAGCGCCGTAGACCGGCACGGGGAGCCCTTCGAGCGCGCAGATGGTGTAGGTGGGGATCACGCGCTCGATCTGGCGCGGGCCGTAGGCATTCGTTCCGCGGACGACGGTCACGTCAACGCCGTAGGTCGTGCGGTACACATGACAGAGGAGATCCGCCGCCGCCTTGCTCAATGCATAAGGAGACCGGGGCGCCACGGGCGCGTCCTCCCCGAAGAGCCCGCCGCCGGGCTCGCCGGCGCCGTAGACCTCGTCGGTCGAGATCATCAACATGCGCACGCCCGCGGAGCGAACAGCCTCGAGCACCGCCTGTGTGCCCATCAGGTTGGTCTGCAGGAACCCGCGCGCCTCGTCGATCGATCGATCGACGTGGGACTCCGCCGCCGCGTGGATCACCGCGTCGACACTCCCCACCACGTCGCGCACGAGGGCTTCGTCGTTGACGTCACCGAGCACGAACGTCATGCGCGGATCGTCATCGTGCTGCTCGAGGTTGGCACGGGAACCCCCGATCGAGAGCCGGTCGAGAACGGTCACGCGTGTGCCCGGCTGCGCGAGCAGCGCATCCACCAGATGGGAGCCGATGAACCCGGCGCCACCGGTGACGAGGATGTGGTCGGCAGTCATGAGGTGAGGACCGGCGGACGCCGGCTGCGTCGCAGTCTAGCGGCCGTGCTGCGCCGCACG
>JBDUBL010000035.1:0-22687 GCA_040004125.1 Actinomycetota bacterium | reverse complement strand
CCTAGGCGGTGGCGACGGCGTGGCCAACCACGGTCACATGCTGATCGGCGTCGACCACCGCAGCGGGCTCCGAGCGATGCGCCTGCGTGGGCGTCGTCACCACCTCCCGGAGCGGCTCGGCTGTTGCACGAGCCTTGATCACGAGCAGGGCCCAGACGTAGATCAAGAGCAACCCGCCAAGGACGCCAGCGACGATCCACGACGGGCGCAGCGGTGGAACCACGCCGATCAGCAACGATAGTCCGATCGCCTCGAGCAGGAAGATGAGTACCCGGCGACGGCGGGCGCGCACCCGTGCCTGCTGTCGCTCGCGCGGACCGAGGAAGCGCACCCCTTTGCGCGGGGTCACGATCCACCGGCCGTTCGTGCCGTGCACCTCTGCGTGTGCCAACAGCTCCATCCTGCGTTCAAAGTCTTGGACGCTCCGTGCATCGGACCTCTTTCGGCCGATGGGTATCAGCAACGCCGTCAACATGATGCCCAACACGCCGAGCAGCAACCACTGCACCAACCAGCCTCCAGCCTGTCGATCCCCGGATGCGACACAACATCTAGGCTGGTCCGGGACCGTAGCACCACATGTAGTGCTTCAAAAGCACATCGATGTGATTTTCCCCAAGATGTGGAAGTCCTGTGGAAAGCGCCCAGCGCAGGCTATGCGGGGGCTGCGTAATCGCCGCTGGCGCCGCCCGACTTCGCAAGCAGCCGGATCCCGTCAATACGAGCGGCACGGTCGAACGCCTTGGCCGTGTCGTACAGGGACAACGCTGCCGCGGCCGCGCCGGTCAGCGCCTCCATCTCGACGCCCGTACGATCGATCGCGCGAACGGTGACCTCGACACGGATCGAGCCCCCCAGCGCGTCGGGCTCGATCGCGACATCGGCGCCGGTCACCCGGATCGGATGACAGTGCGGCAACAGGTCCGGGGTGCGCTTGACCCCACCGATACCGGCGATCTTCGCGGTGTCGATCGGGGAGCCCTTCTTGGTACCGGCGATCAGGTGTGCGACGGCCTCGGGGGTCGTGTGCAACCATCCCTCGGCGGTCGCCGCGCGCGCGGTCTCGGGCTTGGCGCCAACCTCCACGATCCGGGTGACGCCGTCCGCGCCCGCCTGGTCCTTCCCCGCCACGTTCAGTCCTCAGCTGCGCGGAACAGCAAGACGGTCACCCGGTCGCCCGAATCGATCGACTCCACGCCCGGCGGGATCACGGCGAGTCCGTTGGCGCGCGCCACGGTCGCGATCAGGTTGGAGCCACGGCCCCCGGTGGGGATCGCCGTCCAGCCATCCGCACCGCGAGCCACCTCCACCCGGGAAAAGACCGTCTTGGAACGCGGACCTCGGATCTCATCGGAGAGCGTCGCGGACACCTCGGGACGTTCGAGGCGCCGGCGACCCATCATCTTGAGGATCGCCGGCCGCACGAACATCTCGAAACTCACGAACACGCTTACCGGGTTGCCCGGCAGCCCGAAGAACGGCTTGCCTTCGATGAACCCGAAGCCCTGGGGCATCCCGGGCTGCATCGCGACCTTGTAGAAATCGACGTCGCCTCGTCGGTAGAACGCCGCCTTCACCACATCGCGCTCCCCCACGCTGACGCCACCGGAGGAGACGAACCCGTCGGCCTGGATCTCGTAGTTGAGAACTGCTTCCTTCAAGGCCTCGGGATCGTCGCGCACGATGCCGGCAAGGACCGGAATCGCGCCGGCCTCGCGCAAGGCGCCGAAGATCGTGTACGCGTTGGAGTCGCGCACCTGTCCGAACTCGGGCGTCTCGGTCGGTGCGATCAGCTCATCGCCGGTCGAAAACACGATCACGCGTGGCCGCGGGTGCACGAGCGGATGGGGGACGCCCGCGTTCGCAAGCAGCCCAAGCTCAGGCGCGCCCAGGCGCTTGCCCGCGGGCACCAGCACGTCGCCTTCCTGTACGTCCTCGCCGCGCGGACGCACGTGGCGACCGGCCGGAACCGCCTCGAAGAGCCGCACGAGATCGTCGGCCTCCTCGGCGTTCTCGACGGGGACCACAGCGTCGGCGCCGCTCGGCATCGGCGCGCCGGTCGCGATCTTGACCGCCTCGCCCATCCCCACGGTGGCGTCGGGGCGCTGACCGATCATGGCGCGCCCCACGAGCTTCAACTCGGCGGGCTCGCCCGTCGTCGCATCCTCGACATCGGCGGCGCGGACCGCGAAGCCGTCCATCCCGCTGGAGGCGAACTCCGGCAGATCGATCGCGGCGTTGATGCCGTCGGCCGCGACGCAGCCATAGGCATCGGTCAGGGGAAGCTCGATCGGCGGCAGCGGTTTGATCCGGGACAGGACCCGGTCCCGCGCCTCGTCGAGCGACACCAACCCTTCGGCGGAATCGTGATCGTGCACGGATCGGGCGGCCATGCGCCTCAGTCTATCGGGCTGTCGAGGGCGGGCCGCCGGAACGTGTGCTGCTCGTGGTCAAGCCTTCCCAGGGCCGAGACAGCATCGTCACCCCAGGTGATCGCTCAGCCACGCGCGAAAGGCGGGGCCGATGTCGTCGCGGGCCAGCGCGAACTCCACCTGGGCCTTCATCGCGTCCAAGGGGTTGCCGACGTCGAAGCGCCCACGCGCGAACGCCAGGGCGAAGACCGGCTCCGCATCCGCGAGCAGCGCGATCGCGTCGGTCAATTGGATCTCACCGCCGAGGCCCGGTGCGGTCCGACGCAGGGCCTCGAAGATCGTCGAGGTGAACACGTAGCGACCGATCACCGCGAGGTCCGAGGGCGCGTCGTCGGGATCGGGCTTCTCCACGATGGCGGCGACGCGCACGAGGTCACCCTCGGACTCGCCGGGGCTGACGCAGCCGTACATCGCAATCTCGCGCGCGCCGACGTGCATCGCCGCGAGCACCGAGGACCCGGTGCGTTCGTACGCGGCGAGCATGTCTCGCAGGAGCGGGACGGAAGGGTCGATCAGATCGTCGCCCAGCAGCACCGCGAACGGTGCGTCGCCGACCAACGGCTCGGCCACCGACACGGCATGGCCGAGACCGAGCGCCTCGTCTTGCTCGACGAAGCGGACGGCAGGGATCGTCGCGCGTCGGACCGCGGCCAGCGCGTTGAGCTTACCGCGCGCCTCCAGATCGGCTTCGAGCGCGGGATCGGAGGCGAAATGGGCACGCAGCGCCTCCTGGCCGGGCCCGAGCACGACGATCACGTCCTCGATGCCGGCCGCCAGGGCCTCCTCGACCACCAGCTGGACCGCGGGGATGTCCACGACGGGCAGCAGCCCTTTCGGCTGGGCCTTCGTGGCGGGCAGGAACCGCGTCCCCAGCCCCGCCGCAGGGATCACCGCACTGCGGATGGTCATGGCGGCCGAGTGTAGCGTGGGCCACCGGTACACTTGCCCGGCCATGCCAACGTATGCGTATCGCTGCCGCGATTGCGGCCACTCCTTCGACATCGTGCAGAAGATGAGCGACGCCTCGCTCACGCACTGCCCCGAGTGCGGCGGCGACTTGCGAAAGGTCTTCACGGCGCCGGCGATCTCCTTCAAGGGGTCGGGGTTCTATGCCACCGATCACGGCAAGAAGGGCAACACGGGCAGCGGCACCGACAGCACCGAGAAGAAAGACGGCAAGACGCCGGAAACGAAGAAACCCGACACCAAGAAGACCGAAAACGCATCGTCGTCGGACTCATCCTCGAACTCTTCGTCGTCGGGCACCACGAAGAAGGAGGGATCGTCGTGAGCAGCGCCGAGATCGGGGTGTTCGGAGGCTCCGGCTTCTACGCCTTCCTGCAGGACCCCGAGGAAGTCACCGTCGAGACGCCGTTCGGATCCCCGAGCGCGCCCGTGACGATCGGCACAATCGGCGAGCGTCGCGTCGCGTTCATCCCGCGACACGGGACGAACCATGAGTTTCCGCCCCACCTGGTGCCGTACCGCGCGAACGTGTGGGCGATGAAGGAACTCGGTGTGACGCGACTGTTCGGGCCGAGCGCCGCCGGGTCTCTTCGCCGCGACATCCCGCCCAAGACCTTCGTCGTGTCCGACCAGGCGATCGACTTCACGAAGACGCGACAGTACACATTCTTCGACGGACCGGTGACGACACACGTCTCGTTCGCCGACCCGTACTGCCCGGAGATGCGCACGGCGTTGGTCGCGGCGGCCGGCGCGTTGGGGATCGCACACCGCGACGGCGGCACCATGGTCGTGATCGAGGGGCCGCGCTTCTCGACGCGGGCCGAATCGAAGATGTTCGCGCAGGTCGGTGGCGACGTGATCGGCATGACGCAGTTCCCCGAGGCGACACTAGCGCGCGAGGCGGAGCTGTGCTTTGCCAACGTGGCGCTCGTGACCGACTACGACGTCGGCGTCGATGACATCGCGCCGGTGTCGCACCACGAGGTCTTGAAGGTCTTCGGCGAGAACATCGAGGCACTGCGCGACCTGTTGTTCGCGGCGATCCCGACGGTGCCCGGAGAACGCGGGTGTCCGTGTGGCCAGGCGATGTCCGGGAGCCACTGATGGGTCGGCAACTGGTGCGCGTGGAACTGTCGTTCATCACCGAAGAGGACCCCGAGCAACTCGGAGATCGGATCCGCGAGGCGACGGCGTCGATCGTCGGTCGGGAGGCGCTCGATGAGTTCCGCGTGCGCACGATGTCGCTCGACGTGACGAAGAAGGAGCACCTGCGCACCGTCGACTGATGTGTGGTCCGTCACGGTCCCGCGGATCGCGCGCCCCTAGGTTGTGTCCTATGCGCTGGCCAACGCTCCGCCGCAGGCTCCCGCTGTCGTCCAAGGTGCTGTTCGGCGTCGCCGCGGCGCTCATCGCCCTGTCCTTCTTGGTCGTGCGATCCGAGGTCGACCGGGCGCACCGAGCACAGGCAGCAGCGGGGCCGATGGCGGCCGTCGTGGTCGCCGCGCACGAGATCGCCGCGGGTGAGACCCTCGGCGCCGACGACGTGCGGGTCGCCGAGCTGCCCGCGGTCTTCCTGCCACCCGGCGCCGCGAACGCGATCGACGACGTGATCGGGCAGGTGAGCGACGCGCCGGTCACCACCGGTGAGGCGTTGAACACGGCGCGGCTCGCGGCCAGCGCGTTTGGCACGATCGTGACGGCCGGGAACGTCGTGGTGACGGTCGCGTTCGCCTCGGTTCCCGATGGGCTCAGCACGGCCGATCGCGTCGACGCGTTCGCCACGTACGCGGGCGCACGCCCCTACACCACGGTCGTCGGCGAGGATCTGCACATCCTGTCGATCGCGCCGCCGGCTTCAAGCTTCGACGGTCCCGGCGCGACCGCGATCACGCTCGATGTCGATCCCGAAACCGCGCGTCAGCTGTTGCAAGCGGCCGCGACAGGTGCGCTCGGCTTGGCGGCTCGGGCGAGCGTCACACCTTCTCCATCCGTGGGCACCTCGCCTGCACCGGGTGTCGCGGTCACCTCCGGGTAGACTCGCGCGCCGTGACCATCTTGCAGGCCATCATCCTGGGCATCGTCCAAGGGATCACGGAGTTCGCGCCCGTGTCGAGTAGCGGGCACCTCATCCTCGTGCCGTGGGCGATGGGGTGGACCATCGTCAACGACCCCGCGCTGAACAAGACCTTCGACGTCGCGTTGCATATGGGCACCTTTCTCGGTGCCGTGATCTACTTCCGGGCCGACCTCTGGTCCTATCTGAAGGCGTTCGTCGCCTCGTGCCGAGCGCGGGCGATCCGAAACACCGACGAGCGCCTCGCGTGGGCCATCGTGATCGGAACGATCCCCGGCATGATCGCGGGCGCGGCGCTGGAATCCGTGATCGAGGACAAGCTCGGACAACCGGTGATCATCGCCGTGATGCTCGCGGTGATGGGGGTCGTGCTGTACATCGTAGACCGAGTGGCGCGCCAGGACCGCGGGCTCGACTCGATCGGCCCGCGAACCGGGTTGTTCGTCGGCGTGGCGCAGGCGTTGGCGCTGCAGCCGGGGGTATCGCGCTCCGGCATCACGATCACGGCGGGAAGGCTGATCGGGCTCGATCGCGCCACGGCGGCTCGATTCTCGTTCTTGATGGCGCTGCCGATCATCGCGGGGGCAGGCGGGCTCAAAGCGCTCGACCTCACCCAGACAGGCTTCCAGGGCTACGGCGCGCAGTTCCTGGCCGGGTTCATCGCCGCCGCGATCAGCGGATTCCTGGTGATCTGGTTCCTGTTGAAGTACCTGCGCACGCACGACTTCCTGGTCTTCATGGTCTACCGATTGGCGGTGGCGATCCTCGTGATCGGGCTCGTCGTGGGCAACGTGCGACCGGCCACGATCTAACGATCGGGGTCGGGCACCTTCCCCATCGTCAGGATCACCCAAGGCTGAAAGCCTTCCCGTTCGTACAGGCGTTTCGCCGCTTCGTTGGTCGCGAGCACGCCGATCACCATCTCCTCGACGCCGCGACGGCGCACCTGCCGGTACACCTCGCGCAGCAGGTTGGTACCCAGTCCGCCGCCGCGGCGTTCGGGTTCGACGACGAGCGACTGCAGTTCGGCGAAATGCGCGCCCGTCGTGTGGGAGTCGTCGCTGTCGTGGAAGTTGACGAGCGCATAGCCCACCGGTCGATCGGCGCCGGCGTCTTCCGCGATCAGCAGGAAGGCGTCGGGCTCGCTGAGCCACGACACGTAGCGATCGCGACGGATCGCCCACCATGCGTCGGCGTCTCGCGGCGGGATGCCCGGGATGCCGGGATCGACCGTCCGATGGTGCTCGTGCAGGGCACGGGTCAGGTGCTCGATGTCGGGGAGCCGATCCGCGCGTGCCTCGACGATGCGGACCTTGGGCATCACACGCCGGCGAGCGTCATCTCGCCGATCAGGATCGACGGTGTGCCGACGCTGGAGAAGAACCGCAGATCGTTGCCGACCGCGCGCACGCCGCGCAGCATCTCGGGCAACGTCGAGGCGATCGTCATCTCGCGCAGCGGTTCGGCCAGCGCGCCGTCGGGTCCGATCCGGCGCCCCGTCGCCCCGACGCTGAACTCGCCGCTGATCGGGTTGGCTCCCGAGTGCACTCCGGAGACGTCCATGATGAGCACGCCCCCGGCGGCATCCGTCAGCAGCGCGTCGAACGACCGCTCACCCGCTTCCACGAAGAAGTTCGATGTGCCGACGCCCGGCGTTGCCTTGTAGCCGCCGCGTTTCGCATTGCCGGTCGAGCGTTGGCCGCCCCCGGCGCGCCGCGCGGTATAGGTGGAGTGCAGGAACCCGTTGAGCACCCCTGCCGTGAACAACTCGGTTCGACCGGACGGCACGCCTTCGCCGTCGAAGGGGCATGCACCCGGCCCGTCGACGCGCCGGCCATCGTCGACCAGGGTGAACGCCCCGGACCCGACCTGATCCCCCACCATGTCGGCGAACAACGAGCGCCCTTTCAACACGTTGTCGGCGTTGAGCGCCCCCGCGACCACCCCGAGGAAGTTCGAGGCTGCAAACGGGTCGAGGATCACCGGCACCTTCCCCGTCGATGGCTTCTCGGCGCCGAGCATCTGCACCGCGCGATCAACCGCCTCCTCGGCGATCGGCTGCCAAGCGAGCTCGTCGAGCCCGCGCGTGATCGCGAACGAGAACCCCGTCTGCGTCTCATCGCCCTCGACGGCCAGCGTGACCACGACGACCCACGCGTCGGTACGCGCGTACTCGAGATCGACCCCTTCGGTCGTGGCGATCGCGACCCGCGACACGGCATCGCCCACCTGGGCGAGGTCGAGCTTCGTCACACGCGGGTCGCGGGAGACCGCGTAGCGCTCCAGCTCCAGCGCCATGGCGACCTTGTCGTCGACACCGAGGGCCGCGCTCTGTGCGCGGAACAGCTCGGGCATCGGCTGGATGTCCGCGGCCGCCGGTAACCCGTTGGACTGGTCGGGCTCCGCCAGCGCGGCATTCTCGCGAGCCCGACCGACCGCCGCACGAACCTCGGCTTCGGAAGGGTCGGCAACCCAGGCGTACCCGAGCCTGCCGTCACGGATCACACGCACCCCGAGGCCGCGGGCTTCGGCGAACGACATGCCTTCGACCTCGCCACGGTGGGCGCTGACCTCGGTCTGGCGCTCCTCCTCCGCGTAGGCCTCGACCTGCTCCCCCTCGATCGCGGCGGCAACTGCGACGCGTGCGAGCTCCTGGAGCTCAGACACCGGTCCCCCCGACCGTGATCTTGGAGATGCGCACCGTGGGCGAGCCGCTGCCGACCGGGGCGCTCTGGCCATCCTTGCCGCAGACGCCCTCCCAGGTCTCGAAGTCCGTGCCCACCGCGTCGACCGCCGACATGACGTCGATCGCGCGCCCGATCAGGTTCGCGCCGCGCACCGGCGTCGTAACCTCGCCACGCTCGATCAGGTAGCCCTCGGACACGCCGAAGACGAAGTCGCCGGTGGCTGGGTTCACCTGACCGCCGCCGAGGCCACGCACGTAGATGCCGTTTGGCGTGTCACGGATGATCTGCTCGGGGTCGCTTGCGCCCGGGAGGATGTTGGTGTTGGTCATGCGCACGACGGGCGGATGCGCGTAGGACTCGCGCCGGGCGTTGCCGGTCGGCTCCACGCCCATCTTGGCGGCCCGCATCCGGTCCTGCAGGAAACCCTGCAACACCCCGTCGGTGAACAGCACGGTTCGCTGCGACGGCGTGCCCTCGTCGTCGAAATCGAACGACCCCCACCCGTTGGCGATCGTGGCGTCGTCGACCCCGTTGATCAGCGCGCTGGAGCACTGCCGGCCGACCAATTCCCGATAGACGCTTGCCTCCTTGTCGACGGCGTCGGCCTCCAGCGGATGCCCCACGGCCTCATGGAACAGCACGCCGCCACATCCGTTGGCCACGACGACAGCCATCTCGCCGGCCGGGGCCGGGATCGAATCGAGCATCGTCACGGCACGCTGTGCGGCCTGGCTGCCGGTCTCGCTCGGCGTATGCACGTCGAGGAACTCGACGCCGGCACAGGCGGCCGGCCCGTGCCAGCCGGTCTGGATCACGTCGCCGCGCTTCGCGACCACCTGCGCAAACAGCCGGATCCGGGGCCGGTCCTCGCGAACCCAGCGCCCATCGCTCGTCGCGATCAACCGCCGCTGGAGCGAGTCGAAGTAGACGCCGGTGACTTGGGCAACTTCCGCACTGACGCTTCGAGCGCTCTGGTCGACCTCGCGCAGCCAGGAGACCTTGGTACCCGCGTCGACGTCGGCGGCGGGCCGCTCGGCGCGGTTGGTGCCCGAGCCGAGGCGCTGCGTCAGATCGACGACGGCGCCGGGTACACCGCCCGACAAGGCGGCGCTGGCCGCCGCGGCCGCCTCGAGCAGCGACTCGCGATCGAGCCGGTTCGAATAGGCGTAGCCATAGGTCGTGCCACGGCACACCCGGACCCCCGCACCGCGATCCAGCCCCGTGGTCAGCTCCTCGACATGCCCGTCGTCGAGCCGAACCGAGGTCGACGATCGCTCCTCGACGAAGAGCTCGGCAAAGTCGCCACCGTGACGACGGGCGGCCGCGAGCACGGCGGCGACGAGGTCACGATCCAGCATGGCGGCGATGGTAACAGCGGTCGGTGATACGGTCGCCGACCGAGTGGGTACCCCAGCCGCCTCCGAGCTTCGCACACGTGCGCGGCACCTCCGCACGGCCATCGATCTCGCGTTGATCGCGGTGCTGGGTGCGGCGCTCTTGCGGTTGTTCCTGTGGCCGACGCTGCGCCACGCCTATCCCTTCCCGGTGGGACCCGACGTGCCGGTGTACCTGTGGTGGACGCGGGTGGCGACGGCCGGCGGGCTCACGCTCGCGAGCGAACGACCCGGCGCTCCCGCCTTGATCGCAACCGTCACGGGGGCGTTGGATCAGGGACTCGTCGCGGGGCTCGGCGGGATTCAGTACGCGCTCGGCCCGGCGATCGGTTTGGCGGCGGCGGCGCTCGCCCGCGGCAGGGGCCGAACGTTGCCGCGCGGCGGGTGGCTGGCCGCAGGCGTGCTCGCGGGCGCCTGGGCGACCTACCTCGCAGGCGGCTACGTCTCGAACCTCGTCTTCGCGGCGGCGTTCATCGCGGCGGCGGCGGCGCTCGCGCGACGGACGCGCCGAGGCACGATCGCGGCCGCGCTCGTGCTCGGCGGCGGGGCGATCACCCACCCCGGGTTCTTCGTCGTGGGCGCGATCGTTCTGACGACGGCCGGTGCATGGGCAGCGCTGCACGAGGGCCGTTTCGGCTGGCACACCGATGCCGGGCGCGTCGCCGCGGCACTGCTCGGAGGGGCGGGCATCGCGATCGCGGGGCTCGCGGCAGCGACCCTCGGCGGGTCGCGGATCGGCGGCGAGACCTCGACCGACGCTTTCTTGCGGGCGACGGGGCAGCTGCGGGCGCTCCGCCGTTCCTACCTGGATCGGTTCCTGGTCAATTGGCGTCGCTACTCCCCATTCATGACCGTCGCCCTCGCCACGGCGGGTGGGTTCCGGGCGCACGGGTTTGCTCGGCGCTTCCTCCTTTCGTGGGCCGCGGTCAGCGCGGGAGGTGTTGCGCTGGGGGCCGCGACGGGTTGGTTCCCGCCCGACCGGATCTTGATGTTCGCGTTCTGCCTACCGATGCTCGCGGCCTTCGGCTTGGTCGCACTCGGGGAGCGGACCGGCCGATGGTGGCTGGCCTGGCCGCTCGGGATTGTGCTGACGGCGCTGATCGTGGCGCCGGCGGTCCGTGACTGGCGCGATCAGTTCCCGTACACGTCGCCCGATGAGATCGCGCATCTCACGCTTGCCGGCCGCATCGCGACGGACCGATCGGTTCCGGGCACGCCCCTCGTGTTCGTGGCCGACTCCTCCGATACCAACGAGGCGCTGTTCCTGTTGACCCACACCGCCAACGTCGCGCGCGCAGCCCTGCCACCCGATCGCGCCGGCGACGTGTATGTCTTCCTGGGCACCCCGGCGGACCTCGCCGCCGGGCACCCGAGCACGAACGGCGATCCGCGCTACGACCTGGCCTCGGCGTTGTCGTTCGATCGGATCCCCGACGGCACACATCTCACGTTCGTGATCGGCGAGGACGTTCGAGAGCCTCGGGAGCTCGACACGGCGGGGCTCACGCGCTGGGACACGTGGGTCGCGGCCAGCGAGGGGTCGCCCGGCCCGCTGCCGGCCGTCGACGGCGAGCTCGCACCGGTCGAGCCGCGCAAGATCCTCGAGGCCACGTGGCGCACCTTCCTGTTGCTGATCGTGCTCGGGCTCGGGTGGTCGTGGTGGGCGCTCGGCGATGTGGCCTCCGGGATCGCGGGATCGGCCGCCTTCGGCGCACCGATGCTCGCGCTGACAGCCTTCATGCTCGAGCGCCTCGGCGCGCCCCTCGGCACGATCGCAACGTCAACCTTGGCGTGCGCCCTCGCCGGCGGCTGCGGGTACGCGCTGCTCGCCGCCCGCCTCGTGCGGCAGCGGCGGCGGCGGCTCCTCGATCCCGATCTCGTCCTCGAACAGGGCGCCACCCTCGATCCGTGAGCGCAGGTCCCGGAGCAACACGATCAGCAGCCACACGATGACCGGCACCACGAGCCAATCGCCAACGAAGACGTTCAACGTGAACGCGCCCGGATAGCGCGTCGCCTCGGTGGACCACAAGGTGACGCCGAGCAGCGAGCTGACCGCGATCAACGCCGTGCGCGGCGCCTTCGGCAGGACCCACGCGAGCGGCAGGACCCACACGACGTACCAGGGCATCAAGACAGGCCCGAGCAGCATGAGCAGCATGAGCGCCCATCCCCAGGTGGCGGCCTGTTCGCGCGGGCTCATGACGGGCGCGCCGGCGACATCGGTGCCGGTGGTTCTTCGCCACACGGCGCGCGCCAGACGCCAGATCGCCACCCCGAGGATCACGGCCGCGACGACGCGGACCGCCCACCCCATCGTGCCGAACGTGAGCAGGTCGACGAGGCGTGCCCCGACCGCGGCGGGCGCAAGCCACCCCTCGTGACCGGCCAGCTCCAGCATGCCGAGCGTCGGATCCTGCCGTTGGAAGAACGGTGCCGCGAACACGCCGGTGATCACGGCGGCCAGGCCCACGTGCGTGATCGCGACCCGCCAGCGATCCTGCGGCCGCCGCCGCGCGATGCACCACACGAGGAGCAACACCAGGGGCAATCCGGCGGTGGCCTTGACGAGCGCGCCAACCGTGAGCAGCCCGATCGCCGGCATCTCCTTGTGCGAGACGACCAGTGCGAACGCCGCCGCGATCGTCAACGCCACCAGCATGTCGTTGTGGCCACTGGCAACCGAATGAAAGATCACCACGGGGTTCGCGCCAAATGCGACGAGCGCGAACGCGGTGCGTTCGGGCCACAGCCGTCGCACGGTCCACACGATGACCGCGCACGTCGCAAGGCTGGCGAACATCGCCACCATCCGATACGCCTCGACGTGCACCTCGGGGCGGGCGCGCAGCTGCGTCGAGAGCCAGCCCGACAACGAGGACCAGACGGGCCCGTAGACCGCCGGGGTCTTAACCCACATCGGGCCGACGAACTTCCACAAGGCGTCCGTCGGATGGTCCAACGGCGTCTGCACATACGGGTTGCCGCCGTAGACGCCGGCGATCCGCCCATAGAAGGCATAGGAGTAGACGTCGCGGGAAAACAGCAGCGGCAACCCGAACAGCAGCGCGTGCGCGCCGATCACCAGCGCCGCCACGGGTCCGACCCCGATCCGTCCGTGAAAGGCAGCGCGCAGCAGCAGGAGGAAGCCCCCCACCGCCAGAACCGAGGCGAGGACCCCGACAGCGAGAACCGGGTCGCCCGGGATCCGATCCAGGGCCAACCAGACGGCCAAAGCGGTAATCGGTCCGTGGGGCTGACCCGCCGGGGTGAGCAACGGTTGGTACGGGGAGCCGGGCGCCGCGCCGACGATCGCCATGGCGAACATGCCGATCCCAGCCAGCGCGAGGGCGCGGGCACCGTCGGCGGTGATCGTCCGAGGCCGCACGATGCTTTCCACCGTTGAACGAAGGTAACACCCCGACGATGGAGCCTGCTGGTCAGGGCGCGGTGCGGGGGCGCTCGAATCGGCCGAAGATGGCGATCAACGCGAACAGGAACAACCCCGAGACCCTCGGGATGAGGGGTCGCTGCAACCACCAGGCAGCCGTGGAGTCGTGCTCGCGCGCCAGACCTAGCGGCCACAACACGAGCACCGCGGCCAGGTACGCGGTCATATGCCAGAGGAACAGGGTCATGATCACGCCGTTCACCGCGATCGTGACCCTCCACGGGCGGCGATGCCGCAGCCACCCCCGCAGATACGGTCGCGCGAGCATCACGGCGCCGATCGTCCAGATCCCGCCCAGCAGGAAGCACACGGATGGTGGATAGGCGTTCGAGACCACCTCGACGTCGGTGCCGAGCATGCTCTTCGGGTAGTAGCCGATCCCGGGGAACCGGCGGAATCGCGCGTCGCCGAAGAGCTGCCAGAACGGAGCGGTCGTCAGCATCGCCAACCCACCCAGTCCGGCGGCCACCATGCCCCACAGGGCCGCCTTCGGTGCTCGATCGAAGGTGTCGTCCGCGTAGAAGAACCCCAGCTGGTGCGGCAGCAGCAGCACGAACGCGACGTTGCACCACCGCAGCGCCGAGATCCCGCCCTGGAACCGGGCCAGGTCGGCGCGCACCGCGCCAACGATCATCGCGATCGGCACCCACCAGCGGAAGCGCCGATGCAAGGCCACCATCGACGGAGCGATCACCACCACCACCAGATAGACGCCGAGGAACCACAACGGCCCGAACGGCAGCGTCGCGCCCGGTGGTAGGAACAGACGCAGCAGCGTGGTCCCGCCGATCAGGTGCGGGCCGGTCGGCGCCCCGACATCGAGCACTGCATCGCGACGTCGATCGTGCCCCACACAGCGAAGAACACCAGGGACGGTCGCACCAACCGCATCGCGCGGCCGCGTACGAACGTGCCGTTGGACTCACCTCGGCGCCGGGCGGCATCCAACGACACCATGTTCGAGAATCCCCTGACGAACAAGAAGATGGGCATCACTTGCAGCACCCACGTGGCGAGCCACAACCACGACGTTACGCCGATCGCGCTGGTCGTCCGCAGGACGCCGTCGCGCCACCACACGATCCCGATCGTCCAGTGTCCGACGACCACCGTGCAGATGCTCGCGGCGCGCAGGAAGTCCACGACCGATCCCGCGATGCGGGAGTCGCATCGACCATGGTGTCGAGCGAAGCGGCGCTCATGGCCATCACCTACCTCGTCACCAGGTCGCGGCCAAGGCAATCGTGCCCGGGGAGGCACGGACTGGCAGGATGGTGATCGTGCGCAGACGTGGGCGGATCGTGGCCGGGATCGTGCTGGTGTTGGTCGGGCTGTTCGCCACGATCGCAGGACTGGCGATCGTGCTGCTGGTGGGACCGGACGGGTCGGTCGGCCTGCCGCCGACCCGATTGATCGGCACGGGCAGCGCGATCACGCTGCCGCAACTCGACGTGCCGGCCCTGCCGGGGCATCAGGCCATCGTGATCGCAGCCGCGCTCGCGCCCGGCGACACGTCGATGTTTATCGGCATCGGACCGTCGATGGCCGTCGACGCATATCTTCGCGACGCGCCGATCAATGTGATCGAGCAGATCGATTGGCCGGGCGCGGCGCGCACGACGGCGGTGCAAGGCACGACGACCCCCGGGCCACCGGCGGGGCAGACGTTCTGGGTGACCTCGGCTCGGGGCGTCGCGCCCGCGTTGCACTGGGACGCCGAGCCGGGCGATTGGACGCTCGTGATCATGGCCGAGCACCCGCGCTCGCCGCTGGATGTGACGGTCACGGGATCGCTGACGATCGCGCCGCTCGGTCCCATCGGGATCGGCGTGCTGATCCTGGCACTCGCAGTGCTCGCGCTCGGGGTGTGGATCACGGCGCGTGCGGCCGCACACGCACCACCCGCTAACTGACCTTCTCGGCCGCCTCGTCGAGGCGATCGGTCCGTGTACCGCGCGCATCCAGCGCGATCACGGCCATCGTCGCGCTCACGACGATGGCACCACCGAGGACGGCCGACGGCGGGATCGACTCCCCGAGCACGAGCCACGCCAGCACGACCGTGATGACCGGGGACACCTGCGTGATCAACGCCGACAGCCAGGACGCGACGTGTCGATGAGACCAGATGACCAGCGTGTGCCCGACGAAGCCCGGCAGCAGCGCAACCGTCACGACCGCAAAGATGTCCCGAGCGGCGACATCGGTCGGCACACCGTTGGCGATAAGCGCGACCGGCGTCATCGTCAGGGCACCAGCCAGCATCACGCAGGCGAAGTAGATGATCGGGTCGTAGCGCTCACGCACGTGCCGGGAGAAGAACCAGTACGTCGTCCAGGTGGCGACGCCCAGCAACGCCATGACGTCGCCCGCCAGGCTCCAGCTCGGAAGTCCGGCACTGGCGACCGCCACGATGACCACGCCCACGAACGACGCGCCGACCAGCATCCACGAGCGCGTGGTGACGCGCTCGCCGAGCCGCGCGGATGAGATCAGCACGATCACGACCGGCGCCAGCGCCCCGATCAGTGCGACGTCGGCAACGGTCGTGATCTTCACGGCGGTGAACCCCAACCCGATGTCGGCGGCGAACAGGACCCCGCCAGCGGCACACGCGCGCAACGCCGACCAGGTGAACCGGCGGCGCGTCGCGACGATCGCCACGAACGAGATGACGACGCCGGTCCACAACCGCAACATGGCGAAGGTCGGGCCGGGCAGATCGCTCCACTTCACGAGGACCGGCCCCCATGCCCAGACGAACGTCGCCAGCCACACGGCCGCGATCCCACGGCGTCGGAACGGATCTGGCTGTAGCATCCGTCCATCTTCTCAGCCGACGTCGACCCGACGGGGCTGCTAGCCTCGCACCCGATGCGGGAACACACGGGTACGTCGATCGCGATCGCGGTGGTGGCAACGATGGGCTACACCGTCTGGTCCGGGGTGATCGTCGTTGTGCTGTGGTTGAGCCTGACGGTCTACGCGATCGTGAAGTGGATCGGTGCACCGACCGATCACGCGAGCCCGCTCACGGTTTTGTTGCTGATGGTCGCAAACGTCACCTTGTTCGCGCTGTTACTGGCGCTCGCGATCTACGCGCTCGGCAAACCGATGCGCTACAAGAAGCGGAAGCACGGCGACGCCGAACGGCGCGAACTGGCGTTCGCCGACCGGGCTTGATCACCGAGCGGCGCGTGCGGTCCAGCGTCCATCCAAGTGCTCCACCCGGATCGGCAACCCGAAGCACGCCGTCATCGGCTCGTCGGCGAGCACCTCGCCGACCGGCCCGGCGGCAACCGGTCGACCGACCCTGAGCAAGGCGGCATGTGTGATCGTCGGCGGTATCTCCTCGAGATGGTGTGTGGCGAGCACGCACGTCGCCCCAGCCGCGCCCCTGGTCATCGCATCCAGAAGCAGCTCCCGAGCCGGCAGGTCGAGCCCGGCGGCAGGTTCATCGAACAACAGCAGCTCGTGACCGCCGAAAAGGGCGCGGGCGATCAGCACTCGCTGGCGCTCACCGGACGAACACGAGGTGAGCGAACGCTCGGCCAGCTCCAGACACCCGACCGAGGCGAGCAACGCCCGTGCCTCGGCCAGTTCCTGCTCGTCGAAGGTCTGCCACCAGGTGACGAGCGTCGCCTCGCGACCGGTGCAGACGGTCTCGAGCACAGAGCGCTGCGCGGGAAGTTGCTCCGCCACTCGGTGGGAGACGTGGCCGATCCTGCGGCGCAGCGTGCGAACGTCGGTGCGACCCAGCCGGCAGCCCAACACCTCGACACCGCCGCTCGAGGGTTGGCGCCACGCGCCCATCAGCGACAGCGCGGTGGTCTTGCCGCTGCCGTTGGGACCCAGGAGCACCCACTGCTCACCGGCGACGATCGACAGATCGAGCGGGCCGAGGATGCGCCGTCCGCCGATCCGAACCTCGGCGGCCGTCAGCACGACGGCTGCGGTCACCGCATCGCCAGGCCGTACGGCGTCTCGAGTTCCTCGCGCACGGTTCCGTCTTCGTCGAACCAGAGGAACCGGTCGAGCAGCCGCATGAACCATCGATCGTGTGTGACCGCGATCACGGTGCCCTCGTACCGATCGAGCGCTCGCTCCAACGCGTCGGCGGAGGCGACGTCGAGGTTGTCCGTCGGCTCGTCGAGCAAGAGCATCGTCGGCGAGTCGATCTCCATCAGCAGGATCTGGAACCGAGCCTGCTGCCCGCCCGAGAGCAGCTCGAACGGGTTGCTCGCGGCGCGGTCCAGCTCGTAGCGTCGCATCGCCGAGTGTGCCTTCGACCGCTCGATCCCCTTCTTCAGCAAGACCTCGAGGATGGGGCGATCCCCGATGTCGGGACGCTCGTGGAGTTGGGCGAACAACGCCGGATCGACGCGTGCACCAAGCATCCACTCGCCGTCATGTGCGATGTCCTCGCCCGCCAGCAGCCGCAGGAAGTGTGACTTGCCGGTGCCGTTAGGACCGATCACACCGAGACGCTCGCCGAAGCGCACCTCCGCGTCGAAGGGCTCGGTGATCCCTGCAATCGCGAGCCCGCGCGCGCGAAACGCCACCTTGCCGGTGCGGCCACCCGCGACCCGCATCCGGACGTCTTGGACGTCGGCCTTCTCGGGCGGCTGCTCCCGATCTTCGTACCGCTCGAGGCGGTGTTCGGCGGCCCTGGCCTTCGAGGCCCATCCGTCGTTGTAGGCGGCCTTGCGCTTCATCTCCTTGACCATGTCCTCGAGACGTCCGCGCTCCTCCTCATACCGGCGATGTCGTTCGTCGAGCCGCTCCACGCGCGCGTCACGCGCGGCCGCATACGTCGAGAACCCACCCGTGTGGGTCCAGGTCGCTCGCCCTTCCAGGGTCACGATGTGGGTGGCGGCACGCTCCAGCACCGTCCGATCGTGCGAGATGAACAGGATCGTGCGCGGGTCCTCGATGATCCGCGCCTCGAGCCACACCTTGCCTTCGATGTCGAGGGTATTGTCGGGCTCGTCGAGCAGCAGCACGTCGAACGAGGATCGGAAGACGATCTCGAGCGCCAGACGCTTTCGCTCGCCGCCGGACAGGGTCTCGATCGCGCGATCCGCCGATTCCGGGAACCCGCCCCCGAACGCCTCGTGCGCACAGCGATCCCACAGCACCTCGGCCCGGTACCCCCCGGCGGCCTCCCAGCTGCCGAGCGCATCGGCATACGCGAGCTGCGCTGCCTCGCCCGCGTCCGTGGCCAGGCGTTCCTCGGCCCGCCGGAGCCTCGCTGCGGCCGCTCGGACCTCCGGCTCGCTGTACGCAAGGAGGAACGCACGCACCGTCGTCGGCCGATCTGCGGACCCGATGAACTGCCGCATGAGCCCGACCCGACCGTCGATGCGGATCGACCCGGACGCCGGCTCCTCCTCCCCCGCGATCAGGCGGAGCAAGGTGGTCTTGCCGATCCCGTTGGCCCCCACGAGCGCCGTCTGTGACCCCTGTGGAACCCGGAACGTCACACCCTCGAATAGGGTCCAGCCCCCCGGCAGACGGTAGGCGACGTCGGTCAGCTCCAAGAACCCCATCACTGCAGGATACGGGCCTGTCCGGTCCGTGTTGCCAGGTTCGGCAGCCCTGGTTACGGTGTTGGCACAGCGGGAGGGTCGCGCAGTTGATGGAGATACGGTTACGGCACCCCCCAGGCAAGGTTGTGCCCTACCTGGCGTCGGCGACCTACGCTAGATTCGATGGACCGATGCGCCCATCGTCCCGGCGGCTTCTGCCGCACACACCGAGTGCCGTCCGCGCTGTCGTGGCGTCTGCCGCGGGCATGTTGTTGGTGGCGATCGTGTCGGGGACGCCGCGTTCCCCGTACTACCCGGTGCTGCCCACCGGTGTCGAGGCCCAAGGCCCGTTGCGTTGGGTGGCCGACGCCTTGGGGCTGCAACACCTGGGCGACGCGGGCTTGATGTTGGTGGGGCTGGTCGCCGTCGCGGGTGCGGCGGTCGGCTTCCTCCTGATCCTGCGCGAGGCGTGGCACCGTCGGATCTCGATGCGCCTCGTCTTCATACTGGCGATCGCGTTTCACGTGCTCGTGCTCACGCTCCCGCTGCTGTTCTCTCGCGACGTCTACAGCTACGCGTACTACGGGCGGATCGCCAGCACCTACGGCGCGAACCCGTACGTCTTGACCCCGAAGGACTTCCCGCTCAACTCGCTGTGGCATCTGACGTGGCCGGGGTGGCGCGACACACCCTCGGTCTACGGCCCCTTGTTCACCTGGGTCTCGGTGCTGCTAACAGGCGTGGTCAGAAGCGTCGACAGCACGGTTCGCGGCTTCCAGGTACTCGCGGCGCTCGCGAGTTTCGGCACGATGATCATCATAGCCCGCCTCGTGCAGCGTGTGCGCCCCGAGCGCGCCGTGTTCGCCGTCGCGGTGATCGGTCTGAATCCCATCGTCGTGTTCCACGTCGTGGGAGGTGGGCACAACGACATGCTTGTCGCGCTGTTCGTGGCCGCCGCTGTGTCGTTCCTGTTCGCACGTCGTGAGCTCGCCTCCGCGATCTGTCTGGGGCTCGGCATGTCCGTCAAGGCAAGCGCGGTCGTGCCGTTGGTCCTCCTGCTCGTTGCGATCGCGGCCACGGTCGAGCCGGAACGGCGCGTCCGTGTGTTGGCGAAGTATTCGGCGGTGGTAGGTGGTATCTGGTTGCTGTTGGCCGCGCCGTTCCTCCAATGGTCCAACCCGACCCTCGGGTTGTTCGAGCTGTCCGGGCACGACTCCGGGAAGGCACCGGGGCAGCTGCTGGTGTACGCGCTCACGTGGATCGGCACGACGATCGGCGGACCTGCGTTCGCAACGCCGGCGACGATCGCCGCGCACGTCGTGTTGTTCGGCTTGTCTGTCGTCGGCGTGTGGATGATCGCGCGCCGGATCTGGCTCGACCCCTCCTCTCGACGCCCGGCGGCCCAGGCAGCTGCCTGGGGCTGGGCGCTGCTGACGGTCATCCTGCTGTCGCCCATGCTCGGCACCTGGTACCTCGTGTGGGTACTCCCGTTGGCTTGGGCCTTGCCTCGGGTCGCGCGGCGCACGCTGGTGATCTTGTGCCTGGCCTTCACCGTGACCGAGCTCGTGACGGAGAATTCGCGCCTGCCCGAGCTGCTCCGGTCGGTGCGCCTGCCCTTCGGACACCCGGTTGCGATCGTCGTCTGTGCCTGGATCGCCGCCGATCTGATCCGTCGCCTCGTGCGCAAGGTCCCCTTAGACGCCGAGACCCCCGAGCCGCGATTCGGCGACGCCTTCGAAGCAGGACCGTCACCGCACCCGCGGCCCGTCGCCGCCGAGACACCGAAGGCGGGCGGGTCCCTGAGTCCCCTTCGCCTCGCTCGCCGTCGCTGACCACCGGTCACCGAACAGCCGGGCCTACCCGTTCCCTGTCCTCGCCTGCGGCTCTATCCTCGGAAAGGCACCTGCCGAACCCCGGTGTTTGACCGATGGTCAGGCGCCGACCGACGAGATCTGGAGTGGATCAGTGTGTGAGGTAGCCGAGACGGTCCTGCGTTCCCACGCGGGCAGCGTCGTTACGATCGGCGATGCGCGCCCGTTCGTCATCATCGGCGAACGCATCAATCCGACCGGGCGCAAGAAGTTGGCCGAGGAGCTCAAGCAGGGCAATTACGACACGGTGCGCAGCGACGCGGTCGCACAGGTGTCAGCGGGCGCCGGCGTCCTGGACCTCAACGCCGGCATCCCCGGGTTCGACGAGGTCGCCATGCTCTGCGAGATGGTGCGCATCGTGATCGACCTCGTCGATGCGCCGATCTGTATCGACTCCTCCACGCCCGAGGCGCTCGAGGCGGCCGTCCCGCTGGCCGGCGGGAAGGTCTTGATCAACTCGGTCACCGCCGAGCAACACTCGATGGACCGGCTCCTGCCGTTGGTTGCCGCCCACGGCGCCGCCGTGATCGGTATGGCCAACGACGAGACCGGTATCTCGATGGATCCCGACGAACGCTTCGCCGCCGCGGCCAAGATCGTCGACAACGCCGAGAAGCACGGCATCCCGCGGGCTAACGTCATCATCGACCCGCTCGCGATGCCGATCGGCGCGGCGCCCGATGCCGGCACCGCGATGCGTCGCACGATCCGGCGGCTCCGCGACGAGCTCGGCGTGAACCTCTCGTGCGGCGCGTCGAACATCAGCTTCGGGATGCCCGGCCGACACGAGATCGACGCCACCTTCCTCGCGTTGATGATCGCCGCCGGCATGAACACCGCGATCACGAACCCGCTGCACCGCCCGGTCAAGAAGGCGATCCTCGCCGCGGACCTCCTGCTCGGTCACGACGAGTACGGCGTGGCGTGGATCCGCGATCATCGCGCCGAGTTGGAGGCGTCACGCGTCTGATGACGACGGCAGGCAGGCACGCGAAGTTCGAGGTCACGTACCTCCCGAGCGCGAAAACCGTTCGGGTGCCCGGCGGCACGACGCTGTTCAACGCCGCGCACTGGGCGGGCCTGCCGATCGAATCGACCTGTGGTGGCCGCGGCACCTGCGGCAAGTGTGGCGTGCAGGTCCTACAGGGCGAGGCAGAGCTGTCGCTCGCCGACTATCGCCACCTGGCGGACAAGCTCGACGACGGCTGGCGGCTGTCCTGCCAATGTCCGATCAACGGCGCGATGACGGTCGACGTGCCACGCCTGATGAAGATGCCGAAAGCCGCCACGATGGGGGTTGGCCGGTTCGTGCTGCTGGAGCCAAACGTGGTCAAGCTCTTCCTCGAGCTGCCGGCGCCGTCGCTGGAGGATCACCGCTCGCACCTTCGCCGGGTGATGGATGCGATCGAGGAGGCCGGCTACTCGCGCAACCACGACTGGGAGGTCCTGCCCCGGGTGGCCGAGGCGTTCCGCGACGGCTCGACCGTGACGGCAACGCTCGTCGGGGAATACCTGGTCGATTGCGAAGAGGGCGACACGCGCGACCGTCTGTTCGGCGTGAGCTTCGACATCGGCACGACGACGTGCGTGTGCACGCTGGTCGACCTTCGTAACGGCGCGACCGTCGCGGTCGCCTCGACGATCAACCACCAGGCCTCCTACGGCGCGGATGTGATCGCGCGGATGGCCAAGGCGATGCACGGGCGGGAGAACATCGACCTCCTGCAGGCGGCGGCGCTCGAGACCGTGAACGAGCTCCTCGCTCGGGTGCAGGAAGAAGGGGCTGTCGAGCCCGAGGAGATCTATGAGGCCGTCGTGGCGGGGAACGCGACGATGATGTCGCTGCTGCTGGGCGTGAACCCGGAGTCGATCGCGCTCGCCCCGTACGTGGCCACGTTCACCGACGCGCAAGACGTGCGGGCCGATCAGCTCGGCTTTGCGATGCACCCGCTCGGCTGGGTCGCGATCTACCCCTCGATCGGCGCCTACGTCGGCGCCGACATCGTGGCCGACATCGTGGCGACCGGGCTCGTGCGGGACCCGGAGACGCGCCTGCTCGTCGACGTCGGTACCAACGGTGAGATCGCGTGTGGAAACGCCGAGCGCTCCGTTGCCACGGCCGCGCCTGCAGGCCCCGCCTTCGAAGGCGGTGAGATCCTCTGCGGGATGCGCGCCACCGAGGGCGCGATCGAAGGTGTCGTGCTGACCAGCGGCGAGATCGAGCTCCAGGTGATCGGCGGCGACGTCGAGCCCACGGGCATCTGCGGCTCGGGGCTGATCG
>JBDUBL010000034.1:0-22719 GCA_040004125.1 Actinomycetota bacterium | reverse complement strand
GAACTGTTCGGGCTGGATGAAGTTCTTCCGGCGGAGCTCCGCGGGGTCCATCCCCAGCTCGTAGGCGGCGTTCTGGACGAGCCGCTCGATCAGGTACGAGGCCTCGGTGACCCTGAACGAGCAGCGATAGGCGACCCCGCCCGGGGCCTTGTTCGTGTAGGCGCCCTCTGCGGACACGTATGCGGTCGGCAGATCGTAGGAGCCGCTGACGATGTGGAACAGCCCCACCTTGAATTTCGACGGCTGGGCATCGGCGAAGAACGCGCCTTCGTCGGCCAGCAGCGACGCGCGCAGGCCGAGCATCGTGCCGTCGGACCGAAGGGCCAGCTCCCCGTGCATGTGATAGTCGCGCGCGAACCCGGTCGAGATCAGGTTCTCGCTTCGCTCCTCGATCCATTTCACGGGCTTGCCCAACAGTAGCGACGCCGCTGTGGCGACCACGTAGCCGGGGTAGACCGGGACCTTGTTGCCGAACCCACCGCCGATGTCCGGCGAGATGATCCGGATCTTCTCCTCGTGCAGCCCGGTCACCAGCGCGAACACGGTCCGGATCGCGTGCGGCGCCTGCGAGGTCATGTAGATCGTCGCCTGACCGGTGGCCGGATCGACGTCGGCGACGCACCCGCAGGTCTCCAGCGGCGATGGGTGGCACCGCGGGTAGAACGTGTCGAGGCTGACCACCTTGTCGGCCGCCGCGAAGGCGGCGTCCGTCGCCTGCTTGTCCCCGTTCTCCCAATGGTAGATGTGGTTGTCGGTCTGGCCTTCCTTCTCATCGCGGATCAACGGCGCATCTGTCTCGAGCGCCCGCTGCGGCGTGACGATCGGGTCCAGCGGCTCATAGTCCACGTCGATCAGCTGCAGCGCGTCCTTGGCGATGTAGGGGTCGGTCGCGATCACCGCGGCGACCTCCTGGCCCTGGAACCGCACTTTGTCCGTCACGAGCACGGCCTGTGTGTCGCCCGACATCGTGGGCATCCACGCGAGGTTGTGTTGCGCCATCAGCTCACCGGTGACGACCGCCACCACCCCCGGAAGCGCCGAGGCCGCGGACGAGTCGATGCTCTTGAGCGTCGCATGCGCCCAGGGCGAGCGCAGGATCGACATGTACAGCTGCCCCTTGAGGTTGATGTCGTCGATGTAGTTCCCGCTGCCGCGGATGAAGCGGTCGTCCTCGACACGGCGAACGCTGTGCCCGACGCCGCGGATCTCTTCGCTCTCAGTGGCCATCGTGTGTTCCGCTCCTTCCCGCTAGGCGCTCGCGACCGCGGTCTCGCCGGCGCTCGCCTGCGCGGCGGCACGGATCGCCGCCACGATGTTCATGTAGCCCGTGCAGCGGCAGATGTTGCCCGAGATCGCATGCCGCACTTCGTCGTCGCTGGGGTCGGAGTTCTCCTCGAGCAAGGCGGCCCCCACCAGCATCATGCCCGATGTGCAGTACCCGCACTGCAGGCCGTGGTGCTCCTTGAAGGCGGCCTGGATCGGGTGCAGATCGGCCCCGTCCATGAGGCCTTCGACCGTCGTGATCGAGCGGCCTTCGGCCTGCACGCCGAAGAGGGTGCAAGACTTCACGGGTGTCCCGTCGAGCAGCACCGTGCATGCCCCGCAACTGGTGGTATCGCACCCGATGTGGGTGCCGGTCAGCTCCAGCTCTTCGCGGATCAGATGGACGAGCAAGAGCCGAGGCTCGACGTCGACCGTGTGCTCGCTCCCGTTGACCGTGAGTGTGACGTCCATCGCCTTCCTCCTTCAGCCCGCGTTCGCCATCTCGAGCGACCTGGCGAGACCGCGCCGCACGTAGACCTCGATCATGTGGCGCTTGTACTCCTCGGTGCCTCGTACGTCGCTCACCGGATGCGCGGCCGCTGCCGCGAGTCGCCCGGCCTCGGCGAACCCCTCGTCGGAGGGCGCCGCGCCCGCCAGCGATGCCTCCGCGTCGGTCGCGTGCACGTTCTTCGAGTCGACACCCGTGAGTGCGATCCCGGCATGGCCGATCGACCCGTCGGCCAGCGTCAGCGTGACGGCGGCGGCGACGGTGGCGAAGTCGCCGACCTTGCGCTCGAGCTTCAGATACGTGCCGCCCGAGCGGCCGACCGGCGTCGGCACGTGGACCTCGGTGAGCAACTCGTTGGGGGCGATCGTCGTCGTGAACGTGTCCACGAGGAACTCATCGATCAGCACGGTGCGCTCGCCGCTCGAACTCCGGAGCAGCACGCTCGCGCTCATCGACAGCATCACGGCGCCCAGGTCCCCAGCCGGGTCGGCGTGCGCGAGCGAACCTCCGATCGTGCCGAGGTTTCGCACGAGCGGGTCGGCGATCTGCGGGGCCGCGGCGGCGATCGCCGGGTAGCCGCGGCTGATCACGTCCGAGCGGATCAACTCGTTGTGACGCGTGAGCGCGCCGATCTTCAGCGTGCCGCCTTCTTCCGCGATGCCCTGCAGCGTTGTGATCGGATTCACGTCTATCAAGTGCTCAGGAGCGGCGAAGCGGAGCTTCAGCAGCGGGATCAGGCTCTGTCCACCCGCCAGGACCTTTGCATCCTCCCCGTAGCGATCGAGCAGAGCGAACGCCTCCTCGACCGTGGCGGCCCGGTGATACTCGAAACGCGAGGGCAACATCGCGACCCCTTCCTGCCCGCCGGGGAATCATGATCCGAGGCGACATCGGCATCACAACACGGGTCGTGACAACGGGCAAACCCGGGCGGACTGCGCCTCAGCAGCGAAACAGCTTGGTCGTGCTGCTCGAGGAGAATCGCTTGTCACCCGGGTAGCGCGCGACGATCCTGCATCGCCCCGACCGTGCGCGTCGGAACGAGGTCGCGTACCGGCTGTCGGTGAAGCCGTCTCCGTTGCTATCGGTCTTCCCCGAGAGCGCACCCCGCTTCGAACCCAACCGGACCCATGCGCCGGACCGCTTCCGGAACAGGCGAAGCACCACGTGCTTGCCGGCGCGCGCGGGCGACACGCGACCATGCAAGGCCACACGATGCTTGGCCGTCCGAACCTTGACGACGGCGCTCGTCCTCGTGTCGTCGTTCACGATGGTCCCTGTCGCCTGGCCGGTCGAGATCGCCGCGCCGGCCGAAGCGTTGAGCAGACTCAGGAACAGGGTCTCGTTGTGCTCGAGGGTCCCGTCGCCGTGCACCGTCACGTCGATCGTCCCGACGGTCTGGTCCGCGGCGAACGCGAGGTTGCCGGTTGTGACGTCGTAGTCTGTCGGCGCGCTCGCGGTCCCGTCGCTGAGAGCGAAATCGACGTCCACCGCCGTGGTGGTCTCGCCACTTCGCGTCACGGAGAACGTCAACGTCGTGGTGCCGGCAGCGCCCTCCCGTTTCGCCCTCCCCGTCACCGCGAGGACCGCGGATCCCGGGGGGATCGGATCGTTGTCGAGGATTGTCACGACGTCTGTCGCGCCGCCGAGCCCTGCGTTGACGGGCGAGCTGAGCGTGACGTCGAATGTTTCGTCGCCTTCGCTGGCGACATCTCCGTTGACCTGGACCAACACCGTCTTGGTGGTCTCGCCGGGGGCGAAGTCCAATTGGCCGGCGTCGGCCGCGTAGTCGTTGTCGGCGACCGTGGCCGTTCCGTCGGCGGTCGCCCAGTCGACGGTGACATCCAGTCCGCTCGGCGCCGACAGCGCGACATCGACGGTGCCAAACGCCGTGTCGCCGGTCTGACCCTCCGGCACGAACACCGGGGAGCCGACCGACACGGATGGCGGCGCATCGTTGTCGAGGATCGTGCCCGTTGCCTCGCCGTCGGCGATCGTTGCGCCCTTGGGCCCGGAGAGCTTCAGGAAGAAGGTTTCGTCCACCTCGTCAAGCGCGTCGCCGACGATCGTGACGGAGACGGTTTTTGTGAGCTTGTGGCCCGCGAACCGGATCTTCCCGGATCGAGGGATGTAATCGGCGGAGGCCGTGGCCGTGCCGGGCGCGGTCGAGTAGTTGATCGTCGATTTGCCTTTCTTGTTCTGCGTGAGGGTGAAGACCGCAATGGTCGTCCCGCCGGTTCCCTCGCCGACGCTCACGTCGGCGACGGACACCGACGGCACGACGGCACGGACTCCCGATGCCGCGGCGACCGCGCTGGCGCCGATCGACGCGGCGATCGCGGCGGCACCGGCGACGGCGATCGTGACGGCGCGCGCGACGAAGGAGCGATGCGGGGCGGGCATGTTGGCTCTCCTGGGGGCTGGGGATCGCTGAGGATAGCGGCTCCTGTTGCGCGAAACGAGCACCGTTCGCCCTAGGCGGTCGGCATCTCCGACGGCCTTTCGACGCCCGCCGACCCAGCCTGCGGGGTCTCCCGCTATGGGCACAACTGGGGCTGGACGCCATCACACACTTCCCCCTACCATCGGTGCCACCTATGAGTGCACGATTCACCCAAGCTCGGCTGCTGACCGTGAACGAGGTCGCTGACCTCCTGCGCGTATCGAGGATGACCGTCTACCGGCTGATCAAGGAGGGCCAGATCAAGGCCCTGCGGGTTGGCCGGAGCTATCGACTCCGTGAGGATGACGTCGACGAGTACCTGAGCGCGCGGTACACCGAGGCGATCTAACACACCCCACGTACGCCCACGCGAACGCGGCAGGGCCTCCGGTGGACTGGAGGATCTGTCCATGAACGAGCACGAACAGCTCGTCGATCGAGCGGCGCGCCACGCCCACACCGTGCTCTTCCTCGGCGGGATGGACTCGGGGAAGTCGACCCTCGCGCGCGCAACGGCGGCGTTCGCATTGCGGGTGGGCCGCACCGTCGCCTACATCGACGCCGACGTGGCGCAAAAGACGATCGGGCCTCCCACCACCGTGGGGATGAAGCACATCCGCAAGCCCGACGATCTGACCCTGGAGGCGCTCTCGACCGCCGACGCGCTCGGGTTCGTCGGATCGACGTTCCCGCAGGACGACCTGGTCGCGCTTATCGGCGCGCTGCAGCGGCTGCGGGATCGCGCTCGCAACGAGGGCGCCGATCTGTTGATCGTCGATACCGGTGGCGAGGTCTCGGGCATCGGCGGGGAGCTGCTCAAGTACTACATGGTCGACGTCTTGGAGCCCGACCTCGTCGTGGGGCTGCAGCGCGGCGAGGAACTCGAGCCGATCTTCGGCATCGTCGATCGGTTCTTCGCGATCGAGACGATGCGCGCCCCCGTGCATCCCGATGTCGTCTTGACGAGCGTCGAAGAGCGCATGACGGCCCACGAGAAAGCCATGGCCCGGTACTTCGAGGTCGGCGAGCAACAGCGCTTCCGGATCAAGCCCACGGTGTTCGTGCCGACGTTGCCTCCCTTGTACGACCTCCAGGCGCTGGACCGGCTCCTGGTCGGGCTCTCGGACGGGCACGGGGGGTTCATCGGCCTCGGCCTGCTGGGCTACGTCGCCGCCGACGCCGGGCTTCGACTGACGACACCCGTGGCAGAGCCGCCGAAAGCCCTTAGACTGGGATCCGTTCGACTGGGGGAGACCTACCGTTCGAAGCGGGTGGACCTCCGGAACCTCTTCGGAACCGAGTGAAAGGCAAGGCCACGTGCCGTCGCTAGTCAAGAAGCGCCGGAAGAAGATGCGCAAGAAGAAGCACAAGAAGCTTCTGAAGCGCACCCGGCACCAGCGGATGAAGCTGGGTAAGTAAGGCGCGGTCCGTGGGCGCGACCGCCCGCTTCCGGTTCGTCACGGCGCTCGCCGTGATCGCCCTGTTGCTCTCGTCGTGCGGGGGCGGCTCATCGGCCGCCTCGAGCGCCGCCGTGGGCGCCTCCACGCCGGTCACCTTCACGACGAGCGACGGCGTCAAGCTCGCCGGCCGTCTGTTTGGTCCTGTAGGGGCGAGCGCCGGCGTGGTGCTGGCCCATATGCTCCCCGCGGATCAGCAGTCCTGGTTCGCATTCGCCCAGCGACTGGCGGATCAGGGGTACCGCGTGCTCACCTTCAACTTCCGCGGGTACTGCCCGGGCGGCGACGGCGGTTGTTCCCAGGGCGTCAAACAGATCGACGCGGCACCCACGGATCTTGCCGCGGCGATCGATCGACTCCGAGCCGACGGGGTGACCCGCGTCGGCATCGCCGGCGCCTCGATGGGCGGCACGGCCGCGCTCCTGGCTGCGGCGGCGGACCCCAAGGGCATCGCGGCCGTCGTGGCGCTGTCGGCGCCACAGGTGCTGTCCGGACTCGCGGTCGGTCCCGACGTGCTGCAGCGCGTGACCGGCGCGAAGCTGTACATCGCGGGCCTCGGCGACCCTGCGGGCGCCGCGGCGTCGGCCGACGCGCTGCTGGCGATGAGCCCGCAGCCCGCGCAGGAGGAGATCGTGACGGATGACGCGCACGGCACCGACCTGCTTACCGCGGCGCAGGGCCAAGCCGTCCAGCAGCTGATCGAACGATGGTTCGCGCGATGGCTCGCCGCGCCGCCGAGCCCGGCCCCGACGGTCACCGTTCCCTGAGCGGTCTCACGACGCCGATGCCGATGGGAGCGCCGAGCCGCTGGTCGGACCCGGAAACGGCGTCGAAGGGGACGGCTGGTTCAATTGCGCGATCGTGGCAACCAGGAGCAACACGAACAGGATGATCAGCGTGATAGCTGTGGCGCGTCGCACGGGAGCAGGATAGCTACCCCTCGGTGAGCGTGGCTTCGACCCGTTCGCGCATGCTGGTGAGCAACGATCGTAGGGCTGCCGGATCGTCCGCGCGCTTGCGCAGGTCGACCTCCAGCGAGACCGCGCCGGCGAAGTCGCTTGCCGCGAGATCGCGCAGGAAGGCGTCGAGATCGAGCACGCCCTCGCCCGGCGGCAAGTGCGAGTCCCAGCCCTTGCCGGCGTTGTCGGACAGATGCACGTGGCGCAGGCGCTCGCCGAACGACCGGCGCACCTCGACCAGGTCGTGTCGCGCCACAGCGGCGTGCGAGGTGTCGAGGACCAGATGCGGGATGCCGGCGAGCTGATCGAGGTCCTGGTTCGCGTGAAACATCAGCGGTTTCGAGCCGATGTGCACGGGGAACATGTTCTCGATGCCGACGGTGACGCCGGTGCGATCTTCGACGGTCGGCAGCGCCTCCAGGAGCCACCGGCGGTACGCCCGCTGCCACCGGTACGGGGGATGCATGACGACGAGCGGCACGTCGGCAGCCCGGGCGACGCGCGTCGCCATATCGATCTTGCCAACCGGATCGGTGCCCCACACCGAGCGGGTGAGCAGGAGTGCCGGGGCATGGATCGCCCAGATCTGCAACCCGTGCTCGTCGGCCAGCCGGCGCATCGCGTGCGGGTCCTGGCTGGCCGGGTCCTTCGTGACCATCACCTCGATGCCGGCGTAGCCGCATTCGGACGCCAGCGCGAACGTGGTCGCAAGCGGTCTGGCGAAGAATGTCGCGGTGGACAAGACGACGGTTGGCCCGCGCATGCGCCCAGGCTAGTGCGCAGCGGTGACCCCGGCACCCGCCGTTCGGGACCGTATCCTGGGGGCCATGTGGCTGATCCCGCTGATGGCGACGGGGATCGCGGCGGTCTTCGCCGAGATGCTCGTGCGGCAGTTCCTGGTCCGCCGGGGCCACGCGCAGCTGCTGTGGGCGATCTCGATGGCGATGTTCGCGGTGGCCTCTGCCGCCGTGACGATCGGCGTTGCGTCGGGTTGGACGAGGACCCTGTTCGGCGTCTACTGGGCGTTCGGGGCCGTGCTCACGGTGCCGTTCCTTGCCGGCGGCGAGCTCGTGCTGTTGTTCCGGAAGCCCTGGGTCCGATGGGCAACGTGGATCGTGCTGATCTTCAGCGTCGCCTTCACGTTCTCGGTCCTGCGGCACGCCCCGTTCGATCCGTTCGCCCTCGTGGAGCGTCTCCCATCGGGCAAGAAGGTGTTCGGCGACGGCTCGGCGGCCCACCGGCTCCCGCAGCTGTTCTCCTATCCGGCCTTCTTCATCCTGGTCGCCGGCGCGCTCTGGTCGGCCTGGAAGATGCGCGGGCGGCCCGAGCTGAAGGATCGCTTCGTCGGGACGCTGTTGATCGTGATCGGCTCCACGATCGTCGCGGGTGGCGCCACGTTCGCGGCGTTCAGCCTGTTGACGGGTTTCATCGTGACGCTGGTGGTCGGCATCGCCGTGATGTTCTGGGGGTTCCTGCGGGCCTCGAGGCCGGTGGTCGTGCCCGACGCGGTCGCCGTGACCTAGCTCGCCGTCGGCCAGGCGGGCTCGCCCGGCTCGCTCGGCTCGGAGCCCGCGGGCTCGAGCGTGACCAGGAGATGGTCGACGCCGCTCGGGTCGATCGAGATGGCAAGCGCGACTTGACCGTACCTGGGCGCGAAGTCGCCCACGTAGGTGGCCGTGCCGGAAACCGAGACGACCCACAACCGGTACGTCGACCCCGTGGGGGGCATCGCGACGCCGGAGCCCTCGAGATAGATCTCTTCGAGACCGGGAGCGGTCACCTCGTCCGCGGGTCCGACGGGCGTGACCTCCGCATCGGCACGGTTCTTCACGCCGTTCACCACCTGCAGATCGGCTTGGGTCAGCAGTTGGGTGCCGCCGTCGCCGCCGACCTGCGTGATCGCGAGACCCGCGACGCCGACCAGCACGATCGCCGCGGCTGCGGCCGCCACCAGGCGACCCGGGTTCCACGAGGACGGTCGCCGCGTGCGTCGACCGTCGAGCGAGCGGTGCAGGCTGGGTAGGAGCGTGTCGGGTACCGACACCGGGGCCGGCATGGTTGCCAGATCGCCCGTCAGGCCCTGGAACGCATCAAGGGTCGACAGACAGTCCGGGCAACCGGGGACGTGGTCGGTGAGCAGTCGGTCCGCCTCGACGGCGTCCGGACCGGTCAGCGAACGCAGCACGTAGCCGGCGAGGAGCTCGTCGATCTCGTCGTGGTCGATCATCCGGTCTCCTGCAGGGCCACGCGGAGCTTTCGCATCGCGGCGAGGGTTCTGGTCTTTACCGTACCGAGCGGGATGTCGAGCTCCTCTGCGATCTGCACCTGGGTCTTCCCATCGAAATACGCCATCTGGAGCACCTGTTGCTGTGCTGCCGGCAGTTCGGTCATGGCCTCGCGGACCTCTTTCCGTCGAACGCTGAGATACCCGGCATCGGCAACCGCGTCCGCAGGGTCTTCGTCCGCCACGGGCTCGAGGTTCGCCGCCTTCTCTGTTCGAGCGCGCAGCCGTTGCTCCCGGCGCACCAGGTCCACCCCCCGGTGATGCACCATCGACAGGAAGAACGTCCGGAACGACCCGCGGCTGGAGTCGAATGCCTCCGGGGCTCGCCAGAGGGCCAGGAACGCGTCGTGGACGACGTCTTGGGCCAGGATCTGCTGGCCGGTGACCCGGTACGCCAACCCGTAGGCCTGGGAGGCGTAGCGGCGGTAGAGCTCGTCGAACGCGCCCCGGTCGCCATCCAGGAGGTGGCCGTGCAGCTCGAGGTCCTCAGCGGGATCGTGCATCGACCCGTATCCTGCCAGCCGTGGCCACGGTCGTCCTGTATTCCAGACCCGGATGTCACCTCTGCGATCAGGCCCGGGCGGTGATCGAGGCGGTCCGCGCTCGCAACCCTTTTTTCTTCGAGGAGGTCGACATCGAGGCCGACGATGCCCTCGTGCGAGACTACGGCATGCGGATCCCGGTCGTGTCGGTCGACGGAGAAGAGCTGTTCGAGATCTCGGTCGATCCGACGGCCCTGCGCACGGCGGTCGGGGGCCTGGGCCTCGCCGGTCGATAGGCTAGCGACGTGGACGAGGGCAAGCGATCGGCATCGGGGCGGGCACCGATCCCCGATGCCACCGTCGCCAGACTCCCCCTCTACCTTCGCGCGCTGGTCGCGATCGCCGAGACCGGGGCGACGACGGTGTCCTCGGAGACCCTCGCGGTGGCGGCGGGCGTGAATTCGCCCAAGGTGCGCAAGGATCTCTCCTCGTTGGGCTCCTACGGCACTCGGGGTGTCGGCTACGACGTCTGGCACCTGATCCACGAGGTGCGCGACGAGCTCGGGCTGAGCCAGCATTGGCCGATCCTGATCGCCGGCATCGGGAACCTCGGACAAGCGCTCGCGCACTACCGCGGGTTCACCGAACGCGGGTTCCGGGTTGCCGCGCTGGTGGACACCGACCCGGCGAAGCAGGGCATGTGGATCGAGAACCTCGAGGTCCATCCGCTCGAAGAGCTGGCGTCGCTCGTGCAGGAGGCGGCGATCGCGATCGGTGTGATCGCGACGCCGGCGGCGGCCGCGCAAACGGTCACCGATCGCATGGTGGAGTCGGGGCTCCATTCGATCCTCAACTTCGCACCCGCGGTCGTCGTCGTTCCGGACGGCGTGACGGTGCGCAAGGTCGATCTGGCGGTCGAGCTGCAGATCCTCGCGTACTACGAGCAGCGCGGTGGCGAGGAACGCCCGGGCGGGGTCAGCGCGGGATCGTGATCCAGATCAGCAGGCACACGACCAAGATCATGACCGTGAGCAGGATGAACTGCACGCTCCCCTGATCGAGGAGCGGCACGCCCTCGGCGAGCAGATGCAACAGCATGTCGTCCCCTTTTCCCCTAGGCCGGTCCGTACCAGGGCGGCGCGCTGCCGCCGACGAGGAATTCCTTGCGGGTGCGCTCCGCGCGGTCCAGCAGCGGGATGTGCACGATCAACAGGATCAAGGCGATCGCCAGGAACATGGCGGAGTAATGCCAGACCTGGCCGCCGTCGTAGTGCAGCGACACGATCGTGCTCGGTCCACCCCCGGAATAGTGCGCCTGAGCCACGGCGAGTCTCGAACCGTCCGCGGCGGTCGTGAACCGCAGATCGTCGACCACGAACTGGGTGGAAAGGATCGAGTCGAACGCCGTCGGGTCGAGCCCGAGCTGTTCGTTCGCCTGCTTGGCCAGGTAGGCCGCCACCACGCCCTGGGCCTGCTGGACGTCGGCCTCCACTTTCGGGTCGGTCGTGTCCGGCTCGGGGAACTCCCCGCTCGGATAGGACGCCAGCTCCGAATGCACGGCCCCGGGGTCGAGCCCCGCGGCATCGACCACCCACGTCGCGTCGGGGCCGCGCGGGCCGAGATTGGTCTTCGTGTCGGGACCCTGGGACCAGAAGCCGAACAGCCAGAGGCCCGATTGGATCGTCATCCAGCCGAAGAACGCCACCGCCAACACGAGGTAGCCCATCCACCGGCCGAAGATCGCCGCCAGGATCATGTAGACGCTGCCGACGAACAGGATGAACCCGGCGATCGTGACCCCGAGGCCCTTCGCGAGGACCCCGCAGTCGATCGCGAAGCTCAGACAGGAGTGCTGCTCCATCTAAGGGTCCCTCGGGTCGACGGTCGTGTTTGCCTTGAGGGCCGCATCGGATGCCTCTTTGTTGAGACAGACGTTTTGCTCGAACGGCACGTTCTGTGAGCTCATCTCGACCAGGTACAAGACCAAGTCGTTGATCTGCTGGTCGTCGAGCGCCCCGGCGTAACGGATGCTCCACGAGGGCATCGCGTTGCGGCCCTCGGAGATCACCTGGTAGATGTCGTCGACGCTGAAGATAGCGTTGTGGCCCGTGTTCGGTCCCCCGCAGATCGTGGTCAGGTTCGGCGGGTAGGCATAGGTCGGCTTCCCGTTGGCGTCGAGCGCGTTGATCACGCCACCCATCAGTTCGTTGCCGTGGCAACGGGTGCAGCCGACGCCGAGCTGGTTCTCCTCGGTGAAGGGGTGCACGGCCTTCTCGCCGCGCGCGATCGACTCCGTCTTGAGCGCTTCCTCTTGCTTGAGGTTCTGGCCCGGCTCGATCAGCCACTGCAAGGGGAACCACAGGACGAAGAACGCGACGAGCACCACGCCCCATCCCTGGAGCTTGAGCAGCAGGGGCGTCTCGAGCGCCTGATCGGCGGGACCCGGACGCATCGTCACCGGGATCTCCGGTCGCTTCCCCGTCGATCGGTGCCGAAGCGAGAACACCACGATGAACCCGATGACGAGCACGGCGCCCGCCACGATGAGCGCGAGCCCTGCGACGTTGGTCGCGGCGATCATCGCTGCGTTCTCCTACCCCGTGGCGACACAGTAGGGCCCTTCTTGCGGCTGGTCGGTCGTGTTCGTGCCACGCGGTGGACCCAGCTTGATGTTGGACGTGTCGACGATCACGTTCCCGTCGACGATCTCCATCGTGAAGCGGTCGAGGCCGCGCGGCGCCGGTCCGAGCTTGTACTCGCCTGCGTGGTTGTACTTCGACCCGTGACAGGGACACTCGAAGAACTGTGAGGAGGCGCAGAACGGCACGCGACAGCCGAGGTGCACGCAGCGCTGGTACAACGGCATGACCCCCTCTGCGGTCACGCCCTCGGCCGGGTAATCGGCCTGGCCCGTGCCCGGTGTGCCCTCCCACGGGACCACATAGAAGCGCCCAGACCCGACGTAGACGTAGTCGTTCGCGGCGATCTGGGCCTTGATGTCGTTGAGCGGACCCGCGTTGATCTTGGATCCGAACCCGCCCTTGAGGTTCGGCCACAGGAACGCGATCGTGCCGAGCCCGAACTCGGCGCCGAACAGCATCAGGGATGACAGCAGCGCGCGACGCTGGAAGTCGCGGCGGCTGATCGCGCCCTTGGGCGGCTTCGTCTCGCCGGCGGCCTCCTGCCTGGCGACGCGGTTGCGGCGAGCGTAGCCGGTGATGAAGAAGACCAAGAAGATGTCGGCCAAGACCACCGCGACGATGATCGCGAGCGTGCCGTTCTGGATCGCGACGAGTCTCACAGTTCGAAGAACACCCCCTGGGCCCACGGCCATACCCAGTTGTACCCGGGGCCGCGGAAGAAGGAGCCGATGATCGTCAAGATCGCGCCGAACATGAACAGCAAGGTGAACATGGTGATCGCGACCTTGCGATCGCCCGGCTTGACGCTCGGGTTGCGATCGACATACGGAACCGCGGCAAGCCCGACCAGGATGAAGGTGGGGATCACGATGCCGGCCACCATCGGGTGGAAGTAGCGCAGCAGCTCCTGCAGCCCCAGGAAGTACCACGGCGCCTTCGAGGGGTTCGGCGTGAGGTTCGGGTTGGCCAACTCGCGGAGCGGTGCATTGATGATCGAGGAGAACACGAGCATCCCCGCGAACAGGATCAGCATCGCGATGAACTCCCCCAGCAGGAGATGCGGCCAGGTGTGCACCCGGTCGCCCTGCTCGCGCTCGACACGCTGGATCCCCTCGGGTGGCACGATCGCGAGGAGGCGATGCTTGTCCGCGACGCCCTTCTTCGGTGTGGGGAGGTTGCCCGTCGGTAGCGGCGCCTCGCGGCGTGCGGACGTCATGGGCGCGGCGGCCACCGCTACCGCGCCCGCGGGCGCGGTAGCACCTGCGGCGGGGGCGGCGGCCGGCGCAGCGGCGGCGGCCGGTGCTGCGCTGCGCGCCTGCGCCGCGTGTGCGGCGGCCTCCTCGGGATTGGCGTCGCGGTGCGCGCGGATCGCCTTGGAACGTGCGCGTCCCTCGGCGATTCGCGCGTCGGCGCCGGCCGCCTTTTGGGCGTCCAGCGCCTGCTGGTAGGCGTCGAGGTCCTTGTTGGATTCTTCCCAGCTCATGCGCGCTCCTTACAGCGGCCCCGAGATGCCGCCGTCCTTGCGGATCCGCCAGAAGTGGACCGTGAGGAAGAGCACCAGAACGAACGGCAGCGCCAGCACGTGCAACACGTACCACCGCAGCAGCGTGTTGGGCGACACGATCGCGCCGCCCAGCAAGAGGAAGTTGGCCTGCTTCGCGATGAACGGGGAGTAGCCGGCGAGCGACGTGCCCACGGTGACGGCCCAGATCGCGAGCTGGTCCCACGGCAGGAGGTAGCCGGTGAACGACAGACCCAGCGTGAGGAACAGCAGGACGACACCGACGACCCAGTTGAACTCGCGCGGCGGCTTGTACGCCCCGGTGTAGAAGACCCGTGCCATGTGCAAGGTCACCGACAGCACCATCAGGTGCGCCCCCCACCGGTGGAGGTTTCGCATCAGGTCGCCGAAGAACACCGAGGTGCGGATGATCTGCATGTCGGTATAGGCCTGCGCACCGCCGATGTCGGCCATCGGCCGGTAGAAGAACATCAGGAAGATGCCCGTGATCGTCAGCAGTACGAACAGGAAGAACGACAACCCGCCCAGACAGAAGGTGTAGGTCAGCTTCAGGCCGTGGCGCTTGACCTTGGTCGGGTGCAGGTGCCAGAGCACGTTGTTCATCGTGGCAAGCGCGCGGTCCCTCGAGGTGTCCTTGTAGCCCTTGCGGTAGATCGAGCCGGGCCGGAAGATCGACTTCCAGACCTCGGATTCCCGCAGGTTCGGCGGCTGGATCTTCGCCACGTTCCTGTCGTCTCCCTCGCTACGTTCTCAGGCCGACTCGGCTTGCGAGGTCGGCACGTCGGCCAACGCGCGCTTGCCGCTGGAACCTTCGGGCAGTCGCGCATAGTACAGCGTGTCGGTGGGGCAACGCTCGACGCACACGGAGCAACGCGTGCAGGCAGTGTCATCGACGACGAACAGCGCCGTCGCGCCATGGACCTCGGCGCCGACCGCCTCCTCGTCGGTGCCAGCCACGATGTCCGTGGACATCATCCAGATGCAGTTCCAGGGGCAGACGTCTTCGCAGGCGCGACACAGGATGCAGTTGTCGGGATCGAGCATCAGATGCTTCGGCGACTTGACCCCTTGGGCCAGCCACGCTGCATCGACGGTCTCGACGATGTAGTCGTCATGGATGTCGACCTCGGTCTTGGTGAAGGGCATCCGGGCTCCTAGCGGTACCCACCGCTCGGGCGCGAACCGGCGTCGCCGCCGCGCAGCTTCTTCCGCCAGTTCTGCAGCGACGCCGACAGAACGAGTATCAAGACCAGCGGCAGCGTGCTGAGGCCCATCGCGATCGCGTCACGCACCATCAGGTAGCCCTCGGCGGACAACGGATCGGTGAGACCCGTGCCGAACGGCTGCCGCAGGAACGCCTCGATATCGGTCGGGCCCGCCCAGCCGATCTTCTGCTCCGCGAAGTACATCCAGAACGACGGCATGATCGAGGTCGAGATCAGCAAGAAGAAGGTCAGTGCAAGCGAGAACGTCACCGCGGTCGTCCACGTCCACTCGAAGGCCCGCAGGAACGCCTCGACTCGGGCTTTCAACCCGCTCGTTCGGTCCTTCGTCCGAGACTTGGTGGCAACGTCGATCTGGCTCATACGCCTGTCCGTTCCGTGGCGGCCGAATCATAGCAACACGCCTGCAGGCTTCCGCAGCACGCCGCGGGGGGAAAGCGCCGTCGGGCGCGCACACTATGGCGGGACGCGGGGCGGCGAGACAACCCCTGCAGGTGAGGGCACGTGACCCGGTGGCGCGGTGTCGCGGGAACCTACACTTCGTCACCATGTCGGATCCTCGAGGAAGCGCTGCATGATCGCCGATACCCAGGCCACCTTGGCGCACTGGTGGGCTCCCGTGCTCGCGTTCGCGGCCGGGTTGTTGTCCTTCGCCAGCCCGTGCGTGCTGCCGCTCGTGCCCGGCTATCTCTCGTTCGTGATAGGAGGGTCGGCCGTCGAGGGCGAGACGTCGAGGAAGGCCGACCTGGCACCGATCCTGTTGTTCGTCGGCGGATTCACCCTGGTCTTCACGCTGTTCGGCGCGTTCGCATCGACGTTCGTGCACCTGTTCAAGGATCGGACCGGCCAGATCGTCGCCGGGGCCGTGGTGGTCGCGCTCGGATTGTTGCTGATCGGGTACGGGTTCGGGCGTGGGTCCATCCGGCTCTACGCCGAGCGACGCCCGTTCCTCGGCAAGGTGCAGCCCGGGCCCGCGGGAGCGTTCCCGCTCGGCATGGCCTTCGCCGCAGGATGGACACCCTGCATCGGGCCGATCCTCGGCGGGATCTTGTTCATCGCGGCCCAGGGCAGCGCCGCATGGGGGGCGTTCCTGTTGATCTGCTATTCGATGGGTCTGGGGGTCCCGTTCATCGCGATCGGTCTTGGGGCGCAGTGGCTCACGAGGTCGACCGACTGGATGAAACGGCATTACGCGGCGATCGCGGCCGTGTCCGGTTCGATCCTCGTGGTACTTGGCTTCATGATCGCGACGGGCGAGTTCACCCGCCGGATCGCGCCGCTCGTTCGCTTCAGCCCGTGGCTGTGACGGACCGGCGGTAGCATCGGGGCGCCGATGTCCGCGCCCGACGGCCCCCGCTCGTCTCTCCGCCGCTCCGTGGCCGTCGTCTGGCGAACCCTGCGCTCGATGCGCACCGCGATCATCCTGCTCCTGATGCTGGCCGCCGCCGCCGTGGTGGGCTCACTGATCCCGCAGATCCCGAACAGCCCCGAGCGGGTCGCCGCCTATCTCGTGGATCACCGCGTCGTGGGATCGTTCTTCCAGGCAGCGGGCTTCTTCGACGTGTTCGGATCGTGGTGGTTCGGATTGATCACGGCCCTGCTGTTCATCTCGCTCGTCGCCTGTCTGCTCCCGCGGTCTCGAGCCCTGTGGCGCGCGGCGCGTGCCCGGCCGATCCAAGCCCGGGAGCTCGACGCGTTCCCGTCCTTCGTGCAACGGCGGGTGGTTGCCGAGCCGTCAGCGGCCGCCGCTGCGGCGGTGAAAGTGCTGCAGCGGAAGCGCTATCGGGTAGAGCTCGATCCCACCGGAACGGGCGTAGCCGCCGAGAAGGGGTTCGTGCGCGAGCTCGGGAGTCTCGCCTTCCACTGGGCTTTCCTCGTGCTGCTCGTCGCGGTGATCATCGGCAAGGGCACAGGCTACGTCGGGCACGCCACGATCGTGGAGGGACAGAGCTGGGTCGATGCGCGGCTCAACTACGACGGCGATCTGCGAACGGGCAGATTCTTCACGGGAGGGTTCTCCGGAACCGGCATCACCCTGGTCGATTTCGAAGACGCCTACCGCGACACCGGCATCCCGATGGACTTTCACTCCCACCTGCAGCTGTTCAATCCCGACGGCAGCTATGCCCGCGACGTCGACGTCCGGATCAATCATCCGTCGGTGTTCAACGGGGTCCGGATCTTTCAGTACGGGTTCGGGTGGGCCGCGATGGTGCAGATCCACCAGGGCACGCGCACCCTCTTCGACGGCCCGGTCGTTCTCGGCCAGGACACGCCGCCGGGCGAGAACCCCCTGGCCCAGCCGTGGGTCGGGGTGATCAAGCTGTCGACGCTCCGGCCGCAGCAGGCGATCGTGCTCGAGCTCTACCCGGATGCCGAGGCCTACTTCCGATCGTTGCAAACCGGTGTGCCGCAACCGATGACGCAAGCGAATGCTCCTTTCATCCGGTATCAGACGTGGAAGGGGAAGCTGCTGGATACCTCGCTCTCGGGCCTCGACACCCGGTTCATGCACGAGACGACGGGCGGTGTGGTGGGGGAGAAGTGGACGGTCGACCTGGATCGCGGGTGCGCGATCTCGGGCCCCGACGGCCCCACGCCTTCCTCGGTCGCGGGTGTTGCCTGCCCGGACACCGGCGGTCCCGGCACGCTGACGATGACGTTCCCGGAGTTGCGTCAGTACTCCCGGCTGCAGATCTCCCACGATGCGACGATCCCGTACGTGCTCGGGGCGGCTATCCTCATCGTTCTCGGGCTCTTGCCGGCGCTGTACGTGTCGCGGCGCAAGGTGTGGGTCCGCGCCAACTCCGAGGGGACGGGGGCGATCGTGCAGGTCGGAGGGTTCGCACTGCAACGGAAGGATCGGTTCGACGAGGAGTTCGCGACGCTGGTCGAGGCGATCGTGGCGGCAGCCGGCGGTGAGCTCGTGACCGATCGGGCGCAGGTGGTGACCCCATGACGACGGCCGAGTGGGCGAGGCTCTCCTCCGACGCCTTCAACGTCGCCCTGTTCTCCTACATCGCCGCGATGCTCGTGTCCTTCGCCTACCTGGCGTTTCGTCGGGATGGGCTGCACACCGTCGCCACCGTCATCGGCGTGGTGGGGTTGGTCGCCAACGCGCTGTCGATCGTGTCGCGGGGCGTCGCCGCCGGCCGGACCCCGTGGGGCAACATGTATGAGTACTCGTCGCTGCTTACGTTCCTGATCGTGCTTGGGTACCTGTGGATCGTGGAGGCGCGCGCCAAGGTGCGCACGGTCGGCGGGTTCGTCTATGCGATGGCTGTGCTCACGATGGCGATGGCGGTGTCGTTCTTCTACGTCGGACCGACGGCGCTGTTGCCGGCGCTCAACTCCTATTGGCGCCAGATCCACGTGACCTCGATGATCGTCGCGTCCTCGCTGCTCGGGGTCGGCTGCCTGCTCACCATCGTGTACCTGCTGAAACTCGGCAGCGAACGACGAAGCATCGCGCGACTGCACAGCCAGGTACCGCCGCCGATCATGGGCGCTGCCGTGGATACCTCGGACCCCTCGGTGCCGCACGACTACGTTGCGGGTGCAGACGCATCGGTCGGGTCGGCCGCGACGGGGTCTCATCGCATCGGGCTCCCGCCGTCCGCCACGCTGGACGGGCTCGCGTACAAGTTCATCCGTTTCGGGTTCCCGGTGTGGACGTTCGGGGTGATCTGTGGCGCGATCTGGGCGCAGCAGACCTGGGGCCGGTACTGGGGATGGGACCCGAAGGAGACCTGGTCGTTCATCACGTGGGTGATCTTCGCGGGCTACCTCCACGCGCGCGCGACATCGGGGTGGAAGGGCACGCGCGCGGCGATCGTGGCGCTCGTGGGGTTCGTCTCGTTGCTCGTGACGTACTACGCCGTGAACCTGTGGATCGCGGGTCTGCACTCGTACGCGACGTGAGCGATAGGGGGTGAGCAGGATGTGTCCGTTCCCCGCACGCGCGGTGGTACATTCCTGCCGGCTTGCGCCCCGCGGCGCGGTATCCGAGCGATGAGAGGCAACGTGCGCAAGAAGATCCTGTGGGTCGGCGGGCTGCTCCTGCTCACCGTGTTGCTGGTCGGCTGTGGCAAGGATCTTCCGCAGAACACGTTCGACCCCGCAGGCCCGACCGCACAGTCCGAGAAGGACGTGCTCATGGTGCCGCTGGCGATCGCGGCTGTGATCTTTGTCCTCGTCGAGGGCGGGATCGTGCTGATCGCGATCAAGTACCGGCACCGCAAGGGCCGCGACCGGATGCCCAAGCAGCTCCACGGCAACACCCGGCTGGAGATCGGCTGGACCATCGCCCCCGCGGTGCTGCTGGCGATCGTGGTCGTACCCGCGGTGTCGCTAGTCTGGAAGCTCTCAGACATCCCGCCGGACGCGATGCAGATCAAGGTGCAGGGCTACCAGTGGTGGTGGGGCTACCAATACCTCGATCAGGACATGCAGGTCGACTACGGCGACCACGGTCCGATCACGACGGCCGACGTGCTGGTGATCCCGACCGACACCACGATCAACTTGTCGCTCGAGTCCGCCGGCGGCCTTATCGGCGACCCCAATCCCGATCACATGGTGATCCATTCGTTCTGGGCGCCCCGCCTGTTCGGCAAGCAGGACGTGGTGCCAGGCGCCTCCGGCGCGGACAACCACATCGTGTTTTCCGCGTGGGAACCGGGCACCTACTTCGGCCAGTGCGCGGAGTTCTGCGGACTGCAGCACGGGATGATGAAGTTCCGGATCGTCGCGCTCGACCCGGTCGATTGGCAAGCCTGGGTGGCGAACCACAAACAGCCCGCAAAGACCCCTACCGAGACCCTGGCGTCGCAGGGGATGGATCTGTTCTTCGGCACCAACGGACTGGGCGGTCAGTGCATAGCGTGTCACGCGGTGGGTGGCACGGCCGCCGGCAGTCCCGCGGGCCCGAACCTCACGAGGTTCGCCGATCCCACCCACCAGTGTTTCGCGGGCTGCGATTTCGAGACGTTCAACCCCGATGGCACGCCGAACGACGCCGCACTCGCCGCGTGGCTGAAGGATCCGAACGCCGTGAAGATGGGCGCCAAGATGCCCAACTACAACCTCAGCGATGAGGACATCGCGGCCCTCATCGCCTACCTCTATACGCTGTCCTAGGAGCGGATGCGCACGATGGCTAGCGTGACGGTCTCGACCCAGAAGGGGATCCTTCGTCGCCCGGTGGCGACGACGGGCTTCTGGAGCTGGTTCACGACGGTGGATCACAAGAAGATCGGGATCTTGTACGGCTTCTCGTCGTTCGCGTTCTTCGTGATCGGCGGGTCCGAGGCGCTGTTGATCCGCTCGCAGCTGGCGAAGCCGGGCAACACCGTGCTGAACGCGGAGCAGTACAACCAGATCTTTACGATGCACGCGTTGACGATGATCTTCCTGTTCGTCATGCCGATGTCGGCCGCGTTCTTCAACTACCTGATCCCGCTGATGATCGGTGCGCGCGATGTCGCGTTCCCGCGGCTCAACGCGCTGTCGTTCTGGGTGTTCCTGCTCGGCGCGCTGTTCCTGAACAGCAGCTGGTTCCTGGGGGGCGCGCCCGACGGTGGCTGGTTCGCCTACCCGCCGAACTCGGTGACCGACCCGGGCAACGGCATGACGTTCTACGCGCTGGGTCTGTTGATCACCGGTATCGCCTCGACCGTGGGGGCGATCAACCTGGCCATCACGATCATCAACATGCGCGCGCCGGGGATGTCGATGTTCCGCATGCCGGTGTTCGTGTGGATGGGCCTGGTCGTGCAGTTCCTGCTGGCGTTCTCGCTGCCGATCATCACCGTGGCGCTGTTCCAGCTGTTGTTCGACCGGCGATGGGACACGGCGTTCTTCGATCCGACCCGAGGCGGCGAACCGATCCTGTGGCAACACATGTTCTGGCTGTTCGGCCACCCGGAGGTCTACATCCTGATCTTGCCCGCGTTCGGCATCATCAGCGAGATCCTGCCGGTGTTCAGCAGGAAGCCTTTGTTCGGCTATCAGTTCGTGGTGTTCAGCGGCATCGCGATAGGCTTCATCGGCTTCGGCGTGTGGGCGCACCACATGTTCGCCGCGGGGCTCGGCCCGGTCGCGAACACGGCATTCGGCATCACGACCGCGATCATCGCGATCCCGACGGGCGTCAAGATCTTCAACTGGATGGGCACCCTGTACGGCGGTGACCTCCATTTCGACACGCCCATGCTGTGTGCCATCGGCGCCGTGGCGATGTTCGTGATCGGCGGCCTGTCCGGGGTGACGCACGCGGTGGTGCCGTCGGACTACCAGCAGACCGATACCTACTACATCGTGGCCCATTTCCATTACGTGCTGTTCGGTGGGGCGGTCTTCGGCCTGTTCGGCGGGATGTACTACTGGTGGCCGAAGGTCTTCGGACGCATGCTCAACGAGCGGTGGGGCAAGATCCAGTTCTGGATGATGCTGGTCGGGTTCAACCTGACGTTCGGTCCGATGCACATCTTGGGACTCGGCGGCATGATCCGACGCGAGTACACGTACCCCGCGTCACTCGGGCTGACGTTCTGGAATCAAGTGGCGACGGTCGGGGCGTTCCTGATCGCGTTGAGCGTGGCGATCTTCATCATCAACGCGGTACGCAGCCAGCTGAAGCCCGCGGGCCTCACGAACGAGGATCCGTGGGACGCGCGCACGCTGGAATGGACGACGTCGTGCCCGCCGCCCGCGTACAACTTCCTCGACACGCCGACCGTGCACGCGCTCGATGAGTTCTGGCACCGCAAGTACGTCGAGGATCATGAGGGTCGCCTCGTGCCCGTGCCAGCCGGCGCCTCGGGCGGAGAGCATCCGTCGGGAGGCGCGCACGGTATCCATCTGCCGAGCCCGTCGTTCTGGCCGCTCGTCGCGTCCGTCGGCTTCCCGCTCATGGCCTACGGCGTGATCTACTCCTGGTGGTTGGTCGCGGCCGGCGCGATCGTTACTCTGGTCGGCCTTCTCGGCTGGACCCTCGAGCCCTCGGTGGCGGAGTAGCGATGTCGGACATCACGCACCCGCCCCTGCAGGAGCACACATCGACGGGGCTGTCGTCCACCAAGCTTGCGATGTGGCTGTTCCTGGCGTCCGAATGCATGCTGTTCGGCGGGCTGATCACCGCCTACCTGCTGTACCGCGGTTCGAGCCTGACGGGGCCTTACCCGCAGGACGTCTTCGACATCGGGTACACGTCGGTGTCGTCGTTCGTCCTGCTGGCGAGCTCGCTGACGATGGTGCTCGCACACAACGCGGCGCTCGACAAGGACTACGCACGCATGCGGTTGTGGCTAACCGGAACGGCGATGCTCGGCCTGACGTTCGTGGGCGGCCAGGTTTTTGAGTTCACGAGCTTCTACCGCGAGGGTCTGTCGCTGACGACGAACCTGTTCGGAACGACCTTCTACGTGCTCACCGGCTTCCACGGCGTGCACGTCACGGTCGGTGTACTCATGCTGCTGATTCTGGTCGTGATGTCCTGGCGTGGCTCGCTGTCCGACGAGCCCGCGTTCCCGGTCGAGATGGTCGGGTTGTACTGGCACTTCGTGGACGTCGTGTGGATCGTGATCTTCACGCTCGTCTACCTCATCCCGAGCCCGCAGAAATAGGTGCGATGACGACCGACCAACACGCGACCGAACACCCGGCTCCCGCGCCCCCGCCCGCGCACGCCGAGTATCACCCCTCGGCGCGCGAGTACCTGCGCGTGGGCCTGATCCTGGTGAGCCTCACGTGTCTCGAGGTCTGGCTGAGCTACTCGGATCTGGCCGGGGCAAAGCTGATCACCGCGCTGCTGATCTGCACGCTGATCAAGTTCCTGATGGTGGTCGGGTACTTCATGCACCTGAAGTTCGACAGCGGCCGGTTCTCGCGGATGTTCGCGCTTGGCGCGATCGGCGCGTTCACCCTGTACGCCGCG